>DAIMJK010000037.1:0-15276 GCA_036722245.1 Lysobacterales bacterium | reverse complement strand
GACCCCGGCCGGCTCGACCGGCGCAATCCAGCGCGGGCAGATCAGGCTGTCGATCTGCTCACTCATCTCCTCTCCTCAATCGACCGGGCAAGTCAATCTGATGTGGCCGGCGATGGCTTCGAGAGCCCAGGACTCGCATCCACTACTTCACCCGCGACACATACTCGCCCGAACGCGTGTCCACCTTGACCACCTCGCCCTGCTCGATGAACAACGGTACCCGCACCACCGCGCCGGTCGCGAGCTTGGCCGGCTTGGTCCCGCCGGTGGCGGTATCACCGCGCAGACCCGGATCGCACTCGACGATCTCCAGTTCGACGAAATTCGGCGGCATGACACTCAGCGGGGCACCATTCCAGAGCGTCACGATGCACATGTCCTGCTCGCGCAGCCACTGCGCCGTGTCACCGACCGCTACCGCATCGGCACTGAGCTGCTCGAAGGTCTCGGGCTGCATGAAGTGCCAGAATTCGCCGTCGCTATACAGAAACTGCATGTCAGTGTCCATCACATCGGCACCTTCGACCGAATCGCTGGACTTCAGGCTGCGTTCGACCACGCGACCATTCTTGAGATTGCGAATCTTGATTCGGGTGAAGGCCTGACCCTTGCCCGGCTTGATGAAGTCGGAATCGACGATCACATAGGGATCGCCGTCGATCAGGATCTTCAGACCATTGCGTACATCATTGAGGCCGTAACTCGCCATTTTGCATCTGCTCCAACACGGTAAGTATCTGAAAGATTGTGGTCGACCGGGTTAAACTCCGTGTCCCATGAATCGACCGAAAAAACAATCGCGTATGGTAGCGTGGAAATGAGCGCCTTGCTTCCGACAGCCGAGAGGACGCGCGTCAGGCTGATGGTTCAGAGGGTCTATGTGATTTTCAGGGCCCAGTGGTCAGGGCCCAGGGCCCAGCAGATCAAGGGTCCTCGACTGGGCCCTGAGCCCTGAGCCCTGGGCCCTCGGAAATGCAGAATCCACCCAACATCAGCTTGACTCTTGACCCGCACTTGCCCGCAGTCCCGAGTTGGCAGGAAGCGCTGCGACTGGCCTTTCGCCGTCTGCCGGATCTGCTCGACTACCTCCAGCTCACGCCCGCGCAACTGCCGCCGTTGCATACATCCGACCCTGCCTTCCCGTTGCTGGTGCCGCGCTCCTATGCCGCCCGCATGAGCAAGGGCGACCCGCGCGATCCCTTGCTGCTGCAGGTGTTGCCATTGGCCGAGGAGGCTCATGCCGTCGCTGGCGCCCTGCTCGACCCGGTTGGGGATGCGGCCAGCGAACGCGCGCCGGGCCTGCTGCACAAGTATCACGGTCGAGCCCTGCTGCTGACGACCGCGGCCTGCGCGGTCCATTGTCGCTACTGCTTCCGCCAGAACTTCCCCTACGCCGATTCCAACCCGGCTCAGGACCATTGGTCAGGCGTGACTGCTGCGCTTGCCGCCGATCCATCGATCAGCGAGCTGATCCTCAGCGGCGGCGACCCGCTGTCGCTCGGCACCGCCCGCCTGCGACGCCTGACCGACCAACTCCGCGCACTGCCCGCCCTGCGCCGCCTGCGCCTGCATACACGCTGGCCGGTGGTCCTGCCCGCGCGCATCGATCCCGCTTTGCTCGCATGGTTGTCCGAATTGCCATGGACGGTGACGGTAGTGATCCACGCCAACCACCCGGCCGAGATCGACGCCGAGGTCAGCGCGGCCTGTGCGCAGCTGCGCTCGGCCGGCGCGCTGCTGCTGAACCAGGCGGTCTTGCTGGCGGGCGTCAACGACAATGCGGGTGTCCTGCAGGCACTCAGCGAACGATTGCACGACGCCGGCGTGCTGCCCTACTACCTGCACCTGCTCGACCCGGTCGTCGGCGCGCAGCGCTTCGCCGTGGACGAAGCACAAGGCCGCGCGCTGATCGCCTCGATGCGCGCCCGCATGCCTGGCTATCTGGTCCCTCGACTGGCCCGCGAGCTTGCAGGCGAGGTTTCCAAGCGCGTCCTTGTTTGAACACGAGTTGGGCACCGAGCAGCCGCTGATCTTGCGGGGTCGGGGTCGGGATCGGGGTCGGGGTCGGAATCGGAATCGGAATCGAGGAAGACGGCATGAGGCGTGGCCCCGCCGACGACTTGGTGAAGCGGGGAACTTCACGAATGACAGTATTGCTGAACGACTCACGGGGAGGCAGTCGGATACGCCGACAAAGGATCGATACCGATTCCGACCCCGACCCCGAGCTGAGCCCGCGGGTCGAGGTCTCGGCTTCGACGAGCGGCTTCTGCATCAGTTCGTATCCCACCCTGCCCCTGGACCCTTGCAAGCGGCTTCGCGAACCGTTCATGGATCCGGGCAGTTCAATAACTGGCGCCCACGGTGGCCCAAACACATCCATTTCGGTCACAATCGGTCTTGTTGAGGCAAGGACGACACAACAGCCATGGCAAAGGCAGACAACATCATTCGACTGTTGTTGGTGGAAGATTCGGTCGAGGATGCCGAGCACGTGATCAGCGTGGTTCGCAACAGTGGCCTGGCGGTGCGGCCGTCGAGGGCGACTGACGCCGGGGAAATCGAGACCATCCTGTCCGAGCAGAGTGTCGATCTGGTACTGCTGTCACCGAAGGGCAAATCGATCAGCTTGAAGGACCTGAGCGCGGCAATCGAGAAGAGCGGCAAGGACATCGTACTGCTGCAACTGGCCGACAGCCTGAGCACCGAGGGACTGGTCGATTCGATGCGCCACGGCGCACGCGATGTGGTCCTGCGTACCTCATCGGATCACCTCCAGATGGTGGTGCGACGCGAATTCGACAATCTGCAGGCGCGTCGCAGCCAGCGTCGGATGGAAGCGGCCCTGCGCGAGAGCGAGCGCCGCTGTCATTCGCTGCTGGACAGCTCGCGCGATCCGATCGCCTATGTTCACGAAGGCATGCATGTCTACGCCAATCGGGCCTATCTGGAAATCTTCGGTTTCGAGGATTTCGAGGAGATCGAGGGCACGCCGATGCTGGAGCTGATCACGCCCCGCCACGCCGACGAAATGAAGTCGGTGCTGCGCCAGATCAGCAAGGGCGAAAAACCACCCGAACGCCTGAATCTTCAGGCCCGCACCCCCGACGGACACTCCTTCGATGCCGCACTCGAGTTGTCCGAAGCGAGCATCGAGGGCGAGAGCTGCACCCAGATCGTGTTCCGCCAGCAGACTGTCGACGCCAAGGTCGCCGAACAACTGGACACGCTCAAGCGCCAGGACCTGGTCACTGGATTGGCCAACCGCCAGTATTTCCTGGGTGAACTGGAGAAGGCCATCGGCTCGGCGGTTTCGGGCAAGAACGATCAGGCCCTGCTGTACATCGAACTGGACAACTATCGCCAGACCCTCGACAGCATCGGCCTGGGCAGCGCCGACTTGCTGCTGGCCGATGTTGCCGGCCGGATGCGCTCGATGGTGACCGACGCCGATCTGGTCGCACGCTTCTCCGACCACACCTTCACGGTGCTGGCCAACGGCCGCAGCCATGCCGACTGCGCCGAGTTCGCGGAGGCCATCGCCAAGGCCATCGACGCGCAGATCTTCGAGGTGGGTGAACAATCCATCAGCATGACCGCCAGCGTCGGAGTGTGCCTGCTGACGGAGAAGATCTCGCGGGTTCAGGACGTACTTGATCGCGCCGCCGAGGCCGCGCGCAGCGCCAGCGAGGATGGCGGTAACAGGATTGTCGTGTTCGACCCGTCGGCCAAGGACAAGGCCCAGGCCGAGCGCGACCAGCACTGGCTGAGCCTGATCAAGGATGCGCTGAACAAGGACGGCTTCGTGCTGTTCTATCAGCCGATGGTCAGCCTGCAGGGCGCTGAGGGCGAGTACTACGAGATTCTGCTGCGCATGAACAGCCCGAAGGGCGAGATCCCGCCGGGAAACTTCCTGCCCGCCGCCGCCCAGCACGGTCTGCTGCCGCACATCGACCGTTGGGTCATCAGCAAGGCCATCGGCATCCTGGCCGAGCGCCTCAAGCAGGGCGCGCACTGCACCTTCTTCGTCAAGATTTCGCCCGAATCGATCCAGGACGGCACGATCCTGCAATGGCTCGCCCAGCAGCTCAAGGACGCTCGCCTGCCGGGCAAGCATCTGGTGCTGGAGATGCCCGAAAGCAAGGTGGTGACCAACCTGAAGCCGGCGCGCTTCCTCGCCCAGGGGCTGGCGCAACTGCATTGCGGCTTCACTCTGGAGCAGTTTGGCAGCGGCCTGAACTCCTTCCAGTTGCTCAAGCACGTGCCGGCGCGCTACATCAAGATCGACCGCAGCTACATGAGCGATCTGCCCAAGAGCAAGGAAAACGAACTCAAGGTGCGCGAGCTGTGTGACGAAGCGCGGCGGCTGGAGCGCGAGGTCATCGCCGAGTTCGTCGAAGACGCCGCCAGCATGTCGATCCTGTTTTCATGCGGCGTCAGCTTCGTTCAGGGCAACTTCCTGCAGGAACCCGAAAAAGTCATGAGCTACGACTTCAACTAGCCCGACAGGCACCGCAGTCAGAACGACATGAAATAGCCGCCGTTGACCGGAATGTTGGCGCCGGTAATGAAGCCGGCATCGTCGGCTGCCAGAAAATCCACCGTACGGGCGATCTCGATCGGCTCGCCCAGGCGCCCGACCGGAATCTGGGCCACGATCTGATCGCGCACCTTCTCCGGCACTTCCATCACCAACTGGGTGCGGCAGTAGCCCGGCGACACCGAATTGACGGTGACGCCCTTGCGCGCCACTTCGCGCGCCAAAGCCATGGTGAAACCATGCAAGCCGGCCTTGGCGGCGGAATAGTTGGTCTGGCCGAACTGGCCGGTCTGACCGTTGACCGAGGAGATGTTGACGATGCGGCCGAAGCCCCGTTCACACATGCCATCGACCACCGGCCGAGTCAGGTTGTAGACGCCGTCCAGATTGATCCGCATCACCTCGGACCACTGACTGCGGTCCATCTTGCGGAAGCTCGCGTCGCGGGTGATGCCGGCGACGTTGGCGAGAATATCGACCCGCCCAAAGCGCGCCTGGACCCGATCGACCAGCGCCTCGCAACTGGCAGAGTCGCCCACATCGAGTGGCTCGAACACCACCTGACCGTTGAACTCGGCCATCTCCTGGCCAAAAGCTTCGATGCGCTCGGGCCGGGAGGCCAGATCGGCGGCAACTACCTGCCGGCCACTGCGCGCGAGGTACCGGCAGATCTCCGTCCCCAGTCCACCAATGCCCCCACTGACCACGGCAACCCGCATTCCGATACCCCTGCACCCCCGAATGGGGCGCGAGTCTACGCCGATTTGCTGCAGTGCGTCAAAAAGCTGTAATGGGCGGAGGGCTGAGGGGTCAGAAGAGCAGTTCCAGTAGCCGGTTCCAGTCAAGAACTGCTGGGCTTTGAGTCCACTGGAAGTTCACTGTCAAAAGCATCCAAAGCGGTGCAGAGCACCGCACTCCAAAGGCGCTTCGCGCCATCTCCAAAACCCTTAACGGCGCTTGCGGGTGGTCGTATCGGCGGGTGGCTTTTCCGGTTCGCGTCGTTCGCTGCCGGGACGCCCGTCGTTGCCGGAGCGGCGACCCAGCAGGCCTTCCTGGACGTGCTTCCACATTTCCAGGTTGCGTTGGGTCAGGTCCTTCATCATGTTCCACGGTGCCTGACCGAGCAGCGACTGCAGCTGGTTGCGGAACTGGTGCTGCTGATCGTGGAAAACCTGCAGGCTGCGCTCCAGGTACTGGCCCATGAAGCCCTGCAGCGAATCGCCGTAGAAGCGGATCAGCTGCTGCAGCACGTTGGCCGACAGCAGCGGCTCGCCGGCCTCCTCGCGCTCGGTGATGATCTGCAACAACACGGTCCGGGTGATGTCCTGCCCGCTCTTGGCGTCATGCACCTCGAAGGCTTCGTCGTCGATGACGAGCTGACGGATGTCCTCGAGCGTGACATAGCTGGAGATCTCGGTGTCGTAAAGACGCCGATTCGGGTACTTCTTGATGATCCTCACCCGGGCCATGTTCGGCTACCACCCCATGTAGTGGCCACCGTTGATGGACAGATTCGCCCCGGTGATCCAGGCCGCCTGATCGGCGCAGAAGAAGGCGACGGCATAGGCGATTTCTTCAGGTTCGCCGAGCCGGCCTATCGGAATGTGGGCAACGATCTTGGCACGCACTTCTTCCGGCACTGCCATCACCATATCGGTGCCTACGTAGCCCGGCGACACCGTGTTGACGGTCACACCGAACTTCGCGTTCTCCTGCGCCAGCGAGATCGTGAAACCGTGCATGCCGGCCTTGGCGGCGGCGTAGTTGGCCTGGCCGTACTGACCCTTCTGGCCATTGACCGAGGAGATCTGGACGATCCGCCCCCACTTGCGCGTGCGCATGCCGTCAATGAACTGGCGGGTCACGTTGAAGCAGCTGCTCAGGTTGGTGCCGATGACGTCTTCCCACTGCATCGGGCTCATCTTGTGGAAGGTCGTGTCGCGGGTGATGCCGGCGTTGTTGATCAGGATGTCGACCGGTCCGACCTTGTCGGCGATCTCCTGGGCCATCGCCTCGCAACTGGCGTAATCGCCGACATCGCCGTGGACGATCGCCACATCGACACCCTGCGCCTTCAACTCGGCCTGCCAGGCCAACGCCTTCTCCGCACTGCGATAGTTGGTCACGACCCGGTGCCCGAGGCGCGCCATCTCGCGGCAGATCGCCGTGCCTATCCCACCGGTGCCGCCTGTAACCAACGCTACACGTGAAGTCATGCTCAGTACTCCCTCCCGAAGTCTGCACGCATTCTACACGGCAGACTTGACTGCTGCGGCACCCGCGCGACATCCCAGCCCGCAATCGCGCGGGCGAGGATGGCCGAACAACTGTCGCCTTCCGTTTCCGGCTGGCCCAGACCGGCCAGCGCCTGGCGCAAGGCCTGCATCGCATTGCGGCGGTCAAAAGCAGCCGAGCGACGACTCTTCGACAGTTTCTGGCCCTGCTCGTCGAGCAGCAGCGGCACATGGCCGTAGGCAGGCGTGGTCAGGCCCAGCAGGCGCTGCAAATGGATCTGGCGCGGGGTGGAATCGAGCAGGTCAGCGCCGCGGATGATCTCGCTGATCCCCTGCGCGGCATCGTCGACCACTACTGCCAGATGGTAGGCCCACAAGCCATCGCGCCGACGCAGCACCACGTCGCCGACCTCGTCCCGCAGCGATTGTTGATAACGCCCCTGAAAGCGGTCCTCGAAGCCGACCACCGCGTCAGGCACGCGCATCCGCCAGGCATGGCTGGCGCTGTCAGCGAGCGGGCGCTTGCAGCGGCCGGTGTGGATACCTGTGGGCTCCAGATCGGCGCGACTGCAGGCACACGCAAAGACCTCATCGTGCCGCCGCAGCTCATCGAGGGCTTGCGCATAGGCCGCCGAGCGCTCGCTCTGGCGCCAGACCGGACCATCCCAGTCCAGGCCCAGGGTGCGCAGATCAGCGAGGATGGCGTCGGCCGATCCCGGGCGTTCGCGCGGGGTGTCCACATCCTCGATTCGCACCAGCCAACGCCCACCGGCCGACCGCGCCGACAGAAAGCTCGCCACCGCGGCATGGATCGACCCGGCGTGCAGCCAGCCGGTCGGCGACGGTGCAAAGCGACCGCAAACGGGAGCTGAACGCTCGGCAACCGATGAGGCCCCTGGTTCCATTGATGTCCTTGAAAGCGACTTGCCCGTCCGCATACTCATCGGGCGCCGGGCTGAGGGGTCAGGGAAAGCCTGCTCCATACCGTCCCTGCCTGACCTGCCCGGTGCTGAACAAGATGCGGAATCGTGCTGGCGTATGCAACAGTGCTGGGCGATGATCGACAGCTACCCTCAATATTGAAATGGAGAAACCGACGATGCTGCGCATCGGCCTGTTCCTGGCAACCAACCTCGCCGTGCTGCTCCTGCTCAGCTTCATCGCCAAGCTGACCGGATTGGACATCTATGCGGCCAGCCGCGGCACCGACCTCGGTTCGCTGCTCATCTTTGCCGCGATCATCGGCTTTGCCGGCTCCTTCATCTCACTGGCCATCTCCAAATGGATGGCCAAGCGCAGCACCGGCGCCCAGGTCATCGTGCAACCGCGCAACCAGGACGAACAGTGGCTGCTCGATACAGTGCGCCGCCAGGCCCAGGCCGCCGGCATCGGCATGCCTGAAGTGGCGATCTATGATGCCCCCGAGATCAATGCCTTCGCTACCGGCATGTCGCGCAACAACGCGCTGGTCGCGGTCAGCACCGGCCTGATGCGCAGCATGACGCGGGACGAGGCCGAAGCCGTGCTCGCGCACGAGGTTTCCCACGTAGCCAATGGCGACATGGTCACGATGGCGCTGATCCAGGGCGTGCTCAACACCTTCGTGATCTTCCTGTCGCGGGTGATCGGCCGCCTCATCGATCAGGCCGTGTTCAAGAGCGACCGCCCCGGCATCGGCTACTACGCGATCGTCTTCGTACTCGAGATCGTGCTCGGCATTCTCGCCAGCATCATCGCGATGTGGTTCTCCCGCTGGCGCGAGTTCCGCGCCGATTCCGGTGGCGCCAATCTGGCCGGCCGGCAGAAGATGATCGCTGCACTCGAGCGCCTGAAGAACCAGGGCCCGGCCGACCTGCCCTCCGAAGTCAAAGCCTTCGGCATCTCCGGCGCCGTCGCCCAGGGCCTGAAGAAGCTGTTCATGACGCATCCGCCATTGAGCGAGCGGATCGAGGCGTTGCGGCGCGGGGGTTGAATCGTAAGCGAGGAGCGAGACGCTGCGGTGAGTAGGCCGAACAGGGCCCAGGACAAAGGACCCAGTCAAAGCAAGAGCCGCTAACCGGAGCCCAGCGGTCGGCCTGCTCTTCTGGGCCCTGAGCCCTGGGCCCTGTGCCCTTAGTCGAGCGTTCGCCGAAACCTCACCAACCCCAACCCCAACGTCACCGCGCCGAACACCACCAACGGCCACAGATGCGTCGAGATGAGTTGCGCGTCGTTGCCCTTGAGCAGGATGCCGCGGACGATGCGCAGGAAATGGGTCAGCGGCAGGATCTCGCCGATGTTCTGAGCCCACACCGGCATGCCGCGAAACGGGAACATGAACCCGGTCAACAGCATCGACGGGAGAAAGAAGAAGAAGGTCATCTGCATCGCCTGCATCTGATTCTTCGCCAGCGTCGAGAACAGCAGGCCAATGCTCAGGTTGGCAAGTACGAACAGCGCCACCACCGCCAGCAGCAGCGCGAGCGAGCCGCGCATCGGCACGTCGAAGATGCCCCAGGCGGCAAGCAGAACCAGACCGACCTGGACGTAGGCCACCAGGATGTACGGCGCGATCTTGCCGAGCATCACTTCCAGCGGTCGCACCGGCGTGGCGAGCAGGTTCTCCATCGTGCCGCGTTCGCGCTCGCGGGTAATTGCCACGCCCGTCATCATGATCATCGTCATGGTCAGGATCACTCCCATCAGGCCGGGCACGATGTTGTACTGACTGATGCCTTCGGGGTTGTAGCGGCGCTGCACGATCAGCTCGAAGGCCATCGGGAGTGGTGCCAGATCAGCCAGCGGTCCGTCCAGCTCTTCGGTCATCACCCGCCGCGGCAGATCCGCTATCGCCGCCAGCGCATTGCCGGTCGCCGCCGGATCGCTGGCATCGGCCAGCAGCAGCAAGGCCGGTCGCTCGCCGCGCCGGACGGCGCGTTCGAAGCCGGCCGGTACCTGCAGCACGAACTGGACCTCGCCGCGGGCGAGCATCGCGTCGGCTTCGGCCTCGTTGGCAAGCCGCTGATTGATGTCGAAATAGCCGCTGTTGTGCATCGCCGCGAGCATCCGCCGCGCCAGCGGACCGTCGTCGGCGACGAGCGCGGCGGTCGGCAGGTCACGCGGATCGCTGTTGATGGCAAAGCCGAACAGCAGCAACTGCAGCAGCGGAACACCGACCATCATCGCGAAGGTCAGCCGGTCGCGCCGCATCTGGATGAACTCCTTGGCCACCATCGCCCACAGCCGCGACCAGGAAAAGTGGTCCTTGATGCGGCTCATTGCGGTCGATCCGAAGCAACCGGAACGGTGTTCCGTGCACCAGCCATCAAATGGATGAATGCATCCTCCAGACTGGCCTTGCCGGGCTTCCAGGTGAGGCCGCGTGCGTCGCAATAGGCACTCAGGGAGGCACGCAAGCGATCGGCATTGCTGCCGGACAGATGCAAGCGGGTCCCGAAAGGCACCACTTGCTCGATGCCGGGCAGCACTTCGAGCGCCTGCTGATCGGCGATCGTCCCGTGCTCGACGACGAAAGTGGTCAGGCCGACCCTTTCAAGCACCGAATCGGGCGTCCCTTCGACCAGCAGTCGGCCAGCGGCGATATAGGCCAGTCGATGGCAACGCTCGGCTTCGTCCATGTAATGGGTCGACACCAGCACGGTCACGCCCTCGGCCGCCAGCGCATGGATCTGCGCCCAGAACTCGCGTCGTGCCTTCGGGTCAACGCCGGCGGTAGGTTCGTCCAGCAAAAGCAAACGCGGCCGATGCATCATGCTCGCCGCCAGCGCCAACCGCTGCTTCCAGCCGCCAGACAGTGTCCCTGCCAGTTGTGCCCTGCGCTCGGCCAGGCCCAGCCGCGCCAGCGTCTCCCTCACCCGCTCACGCGCATCCGGCACGCCATACAGGCGCGCGGCGAAGTTGAGGTTCTCGGCGATACTCAGATCCTCGTACCAGGAAAAGCGCTGGGTCATGTAGCCGGTCTGACGCTTGATCGCCTGGGTCTGGGTGCGCAGGTCCAGCCCCAGGCAGCGCCCTTCCCCCGCGTCCGGCGTGAGCAGACCGCAAAGCATCCGGATCGACGTGGTCTTGCCGCTGCCGTTGGGTCCCAGGAATCCGTAGATCTGACCCTGTTCGACCCGCATGTCCAGACCATCGACGACGGTCTGGGCGCCGAAGCGCTTGGTCAGGCCACGCACGTCGATGACCGGCTCGTTCATTGCTGCGCGCTCATCGCAGCCGCACTTCCACCGGCAGGCCGGGACTCAGGCGGGTCGAGGCGTCGATCCGCAGGTCGGCGCGGACATGGAACAGCAGCTTGTCATCGCGGTCGCGGCTGAAGATCAGCGGCGGCGCGTACTCTGGCTGATCGGCAATGTAGCTGATCGTGCCTGCCAGCGGCGCTGCCAGCGCAGTGCCACTGACCTCGACTTCCCGGCCGGGTGCGAGCTGACCAGCCAGCGCGGTCGGCACGAAAAAGCGTACTTCCATCGCGCCGGCGCGCAGCAGGGTCAAGATCGGTCGACCGCCATTTACCCACTCGCCCGGCTGATACCAGGCTTCGCGCACCCAGCCATCGACCGGACTGCTGAGCTCGCGCTGGGCCAACGACCAGGCCGCTTGCTCGGCGGCGGCCAGTGCGGCGGCATGTTCGGCCTGCAGTGCCGTGATCTGCGCTTGCCGACCTGGCAGATCGGCCACCGCGAGTTGGGCCTGCAACTCCTGCACCCGCTGGGCATCGGTGCGGGCCTGGCTCTGGGCCGCATCGGCCTGTTCGATCGCCAGCAAGCCGCGCTGGACCAGATCGGCGCGTCGTTTCGCCTCTCGCTGGCTCTGTGCAGCGGCGCTGCGGGCCTGTGCCAGCTGCGCCTCGATCACCCGTCGCTCCGGCGGACGGCGACCGCTTTGCAGATCCTCGATCCGCGCTTGCGCCGCGTCCACCCTGCCCTGTGCCTCGGCCAGCACCGCACGCTCGCGCTCGGCATCCAGACTCGCCAAGCGCTGGCCGACCTGGACTGCATCGCCGCGGCTGATCGTCAGCGCATCCAGTCGGCCGGCCGAGGCCACCGCCAGTTCAACCGCATCGATCTCCAGATAGCCCTGGTAGTAGTCAACTTCCGATTCAACGCAGGCGACCAGCGTGGTGGCGGCTAGCGCCAGCCCGATCCAGCGCAATCCCATCCATCGTCTCACAGCCATTGCCCCCGCCCTCCTTCAGGCCGGCACGCGTTTGCACCATCCAGGCGTCGAAGCAGCGGCGCAGGTCCAGACCGCGATCATCGTAGCGGGCCAGCGAATGCAGCCAGACCAGTTGGAACACAAAGCCTCCCACGATCACCCGAACCTGGTATTCGGGATCGGCTACGCCGAACTCACCGCTAGCCCGCCCCTGCTCGACCAGCCCGAGCAGCACCTGATCCTGCATCGGCACGATCCAGCCTTCCACGAAGCGCCGCGCCAGCTCCGGGAAATTGCCGCATTCGGCGATCATCAGCTTGGGCAGTCCGGACATCGGCGAGCCGTCACCATTCAGGGCAACCGACCACATCGTCTCGAACACCTCGACCAGGCGCTCCCAGGCTGACCGCTCCGGCTGCGCCAGCAGTTTCCGCAAGGGCGTCAGGCTCGGCAGCAACAACTGCTCCACGATCGCGGTCAGCAACGCTTCCTTGCTCGGGAAGTACAGGTATACAGCGCCCTTGCTGACCCCAGCACGCTCGGCGATCTGTTCCATCCGCGTTGCGCTGTAGCCATGGGCTAGGAACAGCTCGAATGCCGCATGGACCAGCTGACCGGGGCGCTCCTCCTTCTGGCGTCTTCGACTCATCGGTGCGCTTCACTGACTGTATGGTCAGTCAGTTTAGGCAAAAGCATCGGTGTGGGCAAGCTTCCCTGCGCAGCGCTCCGGCCAGACTGTCTCAGCGCGTGAACTGTTCGGCCCATCTCGGGCTGGCGATGCGTTCGAGCAAGGCGCGATTGAGATCCTCGCGCAGCGGGCTGCGCTCAGGCAGGGCAATGGCATAGTCCTGACGCTCCAGTATCAACGGCAAGGTGGCCAGCTCGCCCGCATGACGGTGGCTGATGGTCCAGCGCAGCAGGGGCTCGTCATGGATCACCGCATCGGCTTTGCCGCCAGCCAGAATTTCCAGCGCCTGGTCGACGTCGGCGTACAACTGTGGCTGCAGCTGGCGCTGCGCCAACCATTGCGCACTGGTGCTGTCGGCGACGCTGAGCAGCCGCTTGCCCCTGAGATCATCGGCACTCTGGATGCGATTGCTGAGCTGACCCACCGTCAGCGCACTGGTGATGGCAGCAGTGAAGGTGGAAACCATCACCAGCGCTGCGAGCATCCAGACCAGGGCCAGCAAGCGGCCGATCAAGGTGACCGGTGCCTTGTCGCCATAGCCGACCGTGGTCATGGTCACTGCCGCCCACCAGAAGCCGGAGGCAATCCCGTCCGATGCACTGCCGCCAAACTGGTCCGGGTTGCGTCGTCGTTCGGCCAGCCAGACCAGCGATCCGAGCAGGAACAACAGCAGGAACAAACCACCGGCGATACGCAGAAAGGGTGGCGAGACCAATGCTGTGAGCACCGCCTGCCAACCGGCGCGGCTTTCGATGCGGGTGGCGATGGCCAGGCCCGAACTGGTCACCGGATGACTGAAATCGAGCACCGCTTCGCGCTCGGCAGTGACCGTGATCGCGCCCAGGCCAAGGTCGAATTCGCCCGCTTCCACCCCGCTGAGCAGCTCTTTGAGCCCGACCTCCCGATACTCGTAGCGCCAGTTCTGTTCGGTCGCGATGTCCTCGAACAACTCGATCAGCATGCCGCCGTAGCCGTCGCCCTGTTGCATCACGAAGGGCGGCGCTATGCGTACGCCCACGTTCAAGGGCTCGTCCTGGGCGCACAGCGGCGCGATCCACAGGGCGATCAACAGCAGCAGCAGGATGGGCATCCCGGATGACCTAAGCATGAGCACCTCGCTGGATTGAGTCCTTGGGCAGGATAGCGGGGTAGGCGTGCGTGCGCAGGTGGTTGATTCCGCGGAATGGTTTGAAGTGAAGAGCCAGGACGGCAGCAAGCTGCCAATAGCGGAGCGGTAGCACTCTACCGCACTCCTTGAAAAAGGCAGCCAGCAACTACTGCAGGTCGGTGGCACGCAGCTCCAGCGCTTCGCGATCCGGTGCCGTGCAGGTGCAGGCAACAAAGCGGGTCGCGGGCTCACGATCCAATGACGGACCGATCAGACCCCCGTCATAGCCCGCTGCGAGGCAATGATCCTGGCAACGCTGCGCCCGTTCGGCATCCATGCTCGCCACGCCAGCGAAACAAGCCAACGCAGCAAGCCCGATCAACCCCATCGAGCCCAGTGTCAGGACGCGACGGGCAGCGCCACGGGCGCCGGAGCAAAGTTCACCGAACACCGCAAACTGGCGCGAGCGTTGCCAGCCACCGCTAACGAACAGCAGGACCATGAGCAATAGCGCGCCGCCGAAGAACAGCATCGCGCCGATGATCATCAGGGTGGACATGGGACCATTGTATCCGCTTCACCAAGCTGCCAAGAGCAGAGCGGTGGCAAGCTACCGCACTCCATACAGGAGCATCAGACGATCTTGCCCGAGTACAACTCGGGGTTCCTGATGGCGCCCGGCACCAGCGCTTTACCCCTCCGTCCCTTCCTTCAGCGCGCGCAGACTGCGTCGATCGCGGCCGTCGGGACGGTGGAGTGGCCCGACGCGGCCTTGCAATCGGCGGAGTTCGGCGGCAGCGGCGCGGCGTTGCTGGCTGGCTTCGGATTCGCGGTACAGGGTCTGGGCGACAGGTGCCGAGCCGCGGCGCTCGGACAGGGCCAGGACTTCGATCTCGAAGCGGCTCTCGCCGATCGTCACTGTCAGCTGATCGCCGCTGCGCAACAGCTTGGCGGCCTTGCCTACGCCCTGACCGTTGAGTTCGATGTGGCCGCCGGCGATCGCCTTCTGCGCCAATGCGCGAGTCTTGTAGAAGCGCGCGGCCCACAGCCACAGGTCGAGCCGCACGGCGTCTTTCGTCGCCTGGTCGGGCTTCATGCAGGTAATTTCTTCATGTGGCCATTCGGTTCGTGAGCAACTCGGCCAGCTTGACCACGCTACGCCAGTTGCGGGTGGTGACCGGCGAACCGGCCAGGCGGTCGAGCAGGGCCGGGGTCAGTTTCGATTTCGCCACCGCGCTCGCCCTGCGCTTGCGCGCTCACCCCTACGCCGCCTGCTGCATGCCGCTGAGGACGCGGTTCAGACGCTGGACGAAGGCGGCCGGATCGTCCAGCTGCCCGCCTTCAGCGACGACTGCCTGTTCGTGCAGCAACAAGGCCAGATCCTGCGCCTGCTCGTTGTCGCTCTCGGCCGCGAAGCGGGTGAGTAGCGGGTGCGTCGGATTGATCTCCAGCACCGGCTTGTCGACCGGCAGCTCATGCCCGGCTTCGCGCATCAGTCGCTGCATGTGCAGCGCCATCGCGTGCTCGTCCAGGACCAGACAGGCCGGTGAAT
>DAIMJK010000036.1:13280-15431 GCA_036722245.1 Lysobacterales bacterium | reverse complement strand
CTTCAGCCCTTCAGCTCTTCAGCTCTTCAGCTCTTCAGATCTCCAGTCCTGCCTCGCTGCTCTGGCCGTAGGAAGGCCAGAGCAACGGATCTACTACTCAGGCCGCTTCGTCATTCGCCGCCTGACGAGTGGAGGGCTCTTCCGCACCACCCTGTAACCAGCTCATGCGGGCGCGCAGGTTGCGCCCCACGTCCTCGATCGGATGGGCCAGATCCCTGGCCAGCAATTCGTTGTATTTCGGCTTGCCGGCAGCACTCTCGGCGATCCATTCACGGGCGAACTCACCGGAGCGGATCTCCTCCAGGATCTCCTTCATTCGCGCCCGGGTACCGGCATCGACCACGCGCGGTCCGCGGGTCAGATCGCCCCACTTGGCGGTGTCGCTGACGAACTCGTGCATCTTGGCAAAGCCCCCTTCATAAAGCAGATCGACGATCAGCTTGAGTTCGTGCAGGACCTCGAAGTAGGCCAGCTCGGGCTGATAACCGGCGTCGACCAGGGTGTCGAAACCAGCCGCGATCAGCTCGGTGGCGCCGCCACAGAGTACCGCCTGCTCGCCGAACAGATCGGTTTCGGTCTCTTCGCCAAAGCTCGTCTCGAGCACCCCGGCACGAGCACTGCCGATGCCCCAGGCCCAGCCCAAAGCCCGCTGGCGAGCGGTCCCGGTGGCATCCTGATGGACCGCAATCAGACACGGCACGCCGCGACCTTCCTGATACTGGCGGCGCACCAGTCGACCCGGTGACTTCGGCGCAACCAGCGCCACATCGATACCTTCGGGTGGCTTGATTTCGCCGTAGTGAACATTGAAGCCATGCGCGAACATCAATAACTGACCGGCCTGCAGGCGCGGCTCGACCACGTCACGGTAGAGCCTGGCCTGCTCGGTGTCGGGCACGAAGAAGCCGATCACGCGCGCCCCGGCAACCGCATCCTCGAAGCTGCGCGGCTCGAAGCCGTCTTCAATCGCCTGTTTGGCGCTCTTGCCACCCGGCCGCACGCCGATGCGCACGTCGAAGCCGGAGTCGCGAAGATTGAGGGCCTGCGCGCGGCCCTGGCTGCCGTAGCCAAGGAAGGCGATCGGCTGACCGCGCAGGATATCGGGGTTGACGTCTTGTTCACCGTACAAACGTGTCATTTGCTGTGCTCCGTAGGGGCAGTAGTGGAACTAAAAGCGGGTGGGTGGGGCGGGGCAGGTCGGCGCGCCCTCCGAGGCAGAGCCGACCAGGCGGGCGTACTTGGCATAAACACCATGGGTTTCCCGCGGCGCAGGAGCGACCCAGCGCGATTGACGCTCGCCCAGATCGGCAAGCACCGCCAGGTTTCTGCTCTCGACGTCGATCAGGATTTGATCGCCATCCTCGACCAATGCAATCGGCCCGCCGCGGACTGCTTCGGGCGCAACGTGACCAACCATGAAGCCATGTGTGGCTCCGCTGAAGCGGCCGTCGGTGATCAGCGCGACGCTGTCGCCCAGACCGGCACCCATCAAGGCCGCGGTGACCGCCAGCATTTCCGGCATCCCGGGCGCGCCGGCCGGACCGACGTGGCGGATGATGATCACGTCGCCGGCCTGGATCCGACCGGCCTGGACCGCGGCGAAGGCGCTGGGCTCGTCATCGAATACGCGCGCCGGTCCTTGATGATGGCGACGATCATGGCCGACCAGTTTGACCACGGCACCTTCCGGTGCCAGTGAACCACGCAGGATGGCGATGCCGCCGGTGCTCGAAAGAGGTTGATCCCAGCGGCGCAGCACCGGTTGTTCGGGGCTTTCCTGCGCCTTGCTGGCCTCGCTATGGAGCGAGGCACCGGTCACCGTCGGCGTGTCGTGCAGACGACCGGCATCGAGCAGGCGCCGCGCGACCAGCCGCAAGCCGCCGGCACGGGTCATGTCCGGCGCGGTGAAGCGACCACCGGGCTTGAGATCGGCCAACACCGGGGTGATACGGGAAATCCGGTCAAAGCTCTCCAGATCCAGCGCGATACCCGCCTCGCGTGCGATGGCCAGCAGGTGCAGGACCGCGTTGGTGGAACCGCCGGTCAGCAGCACCGCGGCAATGGCGTTCTCGAAGGCTTCGGGGCTCAGCAACTGGCGCGCGCTCTGGCCACGTTTGAGCATCGCCATGACCATTCGGCCACAGTCGCGGG
>DAIMJK010000036.1:0-13270 GCA_036722245.1 Lysobacterales bacterium | reverse complement strand
GCGCCAGCCCGAGGAAGGCCAGCGCGGTAGCCATCGTGTTGGCGGTGAACTGGCCGCCGCAGGCACCTGCACCGGGACAGGCCACGCCCTCGAGTTCCTTCAGGTCGGCGGCCGAGATGCGCCCGGCAGCGCAGGCGCCGACCGCTTCGAACACGTCCTGAATGGTGACGTCCTGGCCACGCCAGCGACCCGGCATGATCGAACCACCGTACAGCGCCAGCCCGGGCAGATCGAGCCGAGCCAGCGCCATCGCTGCGGCCGGAATGGTCTTGTCGCAGCCACACAGCACCACCAGTCCGTCAAGGCTGTGACCGCGCACGAACAGTTCGATCGAATCGGTGATCCAGTCGCGTGAGATCAGCGAGGCCCGCATCCCGGGCGTACCCATCGAGATGCCGTCGGAGACGACGATGGTATGCGCTTCCAGCGGGGTCCCGCCGGCATCGCGGATACCGGCCTTGACCTCGTCAGCCAACCGCGCCAGGTGCATGTTGCAGGGCGTCACGTCCGAGGGGCTGCCGATGACGGCGATCAGGGGCTTGTCCAGATCCTCCTCACTCAACCCGGTCGCGCGCAACATCGCGCGCGCCGGCGCCCGTTGCGGAAAGGCCTTGATCTCGTCGCTGCGCACGCTCACCTCCGTTGTGGTGGCCACGCAACCGCGGACTGCCGTCGAAAGGGCCCTGGCCAAGCGCCCCTTCCCCGGGTCCGGGGTGCGGGGCCTTCGCTGTATACGCTAAGCCGCCAACACCCCGGTATCGAGGCCGAGAATGAGGACGACATGTACAAGCAGACGCGTCGGTCGTGGACCGCGGCGCATGCCGGCTGGAAAAACTGGTGCAGTGCACAAAATCATGCGTCGAAGGTACGCCAGCAACATGGGGGGTTGTCAAGTGGGTAGCGCAGAAAAAGGGTATGTCCAGTTGGCGCCTTGATGGAGCAGTTCGTCAGAAGCCAGGGAGTCTGGAGTCGGCAGTCAGGAGCAGGAGCAGGGGCAAAAGGCAGGAGCCATTCGCTGTGGACCGCAAGCTCCCACGCCGTCACGGCGACAGCAGCGAAGTTCTGGTCGATGCGCACTCCCGACTCCCGACTCGAATGGTCGAGGGAGCCGGATTGCGTCAGTTTGAACCTCACGCGGCAGGAAGCCCGATCGCGTCGGCGCAGTCAGCCTTCAATAACGCAGCCCTGCGCGCCGATATAGATGTGCCATCAGCCAGGCAGGACCAATCAGCAGGAACGCCAGATCCGTGAAGAAGCTCGGCCGTTTGCCCTCGATGTGATGGCCAATGAACTGACCGATCCAGGCCACCACGAAAACCACTATCGCGGTCAGCGCGAGCATTGCAGGACCGATCCGCCCATGGAGCATCGCGCTCAACGCGATCAGCGCCAGGAAAAACAGACCCAGCCCGATACTCAGCGGCAGTGACAGACGCGCATACCAAAGGAAGGCGGGCAGCATTGCCAGCCAGGCCCACAGACCCGGCCAGGGCGCTGGGAGGGCGTAGAGCAGCGCCACGACCGACCAGACGATAGGCGGCACGCAGATCCAGTGGAGCTGCTTGTTGGTCGGATTGCGGTGGCTCTCGCTGTACAGACCCAGCCACTGGTTCAAGCTTCGGATGGCCATTGTGAGCTCCGCCAGGTACGTTGCGGGCCACCGCCAGGCGGCCCGCGTCAGTTACCACATCTTGAGAATCCGCTGGTCCGCCTCGGTCAGTTTCTCGGTCGGACGCAGCAACCAACGGCACAGGGCCGGCAGGAAGACGATAGCCGCAATCATGTTGACCACAAACATGAAAGTCAGCATCAGACCCATGTCGGCCTGGAACTTGAGTGCCGACCAGATCCAGGTACCTACGCCAACCGCGAGGGTCAGAGCGGTGTAGAAGATGGCGATACCGGTGGTCTTGAGCGCCTCGAAATAGGACTGCACCAGGCCTTTGCCCTGGAGCATGAGTTCGCGCATGCGGGAGAAGATGTAGATCGCATAGTCCACGCCCATGCCCACACCCAGGGCCACCACGGTCAGCGTGTTGATCTTCAGACCGATCTCCAACTCGACCATGACCGCCTCGCCGAGCGATGTCACCAGGATCAATGGCAGCACGACGCAAGCCGCTGCCAGCGGGTTCCAGAAGGTGATCACGCACATCACGAACACGGCGGCGTACAGCATGTACAGGATCGGCCGCTCGCGCTCGCTGACTGTCTCGTTGATCGCCGCCGCTACGCCAACACTGCCGGTCGCCAGTCGCAGGTTGACCTGATCGGTGCGATACTCCTCGCCCGCTTCCATCGCTGCCGCTGCGGCGGCGTCTCGCTCGATCCGGAAGTTGACGTCATAGCTGTCGTTCTGCTCGCGGAAAGCCTTCACCGCATCGACCACGCGGGTGATCGTCTCGGCACGGTGGTCCTCGGTGAACAGGATGACCGGCATCGCCTGACATTCGGGCGAATCGATAAGGCCTGAGTCGGTTTCCACCCCAGACAAGGCCTGTCGCATCACTTCGGTATTGCGCGGCAGGCTGCGCCACTTCGGGCTACCTTCGTTGTAACCGGCGTTAACCAGCTTGGCGACCATCGGCAAGGCAATGGCCTGCTGCACGCCCTGCACATTGCTCATTTCCCAGGCGAAACGGTCGATCAACTCCATCGCCTTGAAGTTCTCCGAGCAGGCGAAAGGTCCCACCTCGGCGATGATGTTGATGATGTCGGTGCTGAGCGAGAAGCGCTCGGTGATCAGGCGCGCATCGACGTTGTAGCGTGCATCCTCGTGCAGTTCCGCGACACCATCCTGAGCATCGCCGACCATCATCTTGGAAGCGTGGCCATGGGCGAAATACCAGGTGGTGACGCCGACGATCAGCACGAGCAAGGCCACTGCGGGCCGACTCAGCTTGGCCAGCAGGGCCCAGATGTGGTCAAACGCAGTGATCTGGGTCAAGCGATAGCGGCGCTTGCGCTCCAGGTTGGCCAGGTGGGTGTAGGACAGCATCACCGGCAGCATCACCATATTGGTGAAGATGCACAGGAACACGCCCACAGTGGCAGTGACGGCGAGTTCGAAGATCATGTCGACGGGAATCAACAGGATCGTGCCAAAGCCAACGCAACTTGACAGCAGCGCTACCATGCCCGGAATCAGGATCAGCGCAAAGGCTCGCCGAGCCGCCTGTTCTGGCGGAACCCCGGTACGTTTCTCGAGTTCTTCCGGAGTACCTTCTTCGAGTCCACCGAAGAATATCTGGCCGCGGAAGCGGTTGATCATTTGCTCGCCGTGACTGACCGCGATCGCAAATATCAGGAACGGCGTAAGCATGTTCATCGGATCGATGCCAAAGCCCATCAACTGCAGGGACCCGAGCATCCAGACGACGGCTACCAGCGCCGCGAATACGGTCAGCGTGGCGAGCTTGAACGATGTTGAATAGATGAACAACAGCACCCAGGTCAGCGCTACTGCAATGGCAAAGAAGGCAACCACCGAGCGCGCCCCGTCGGCAATGTCATCGACGACCTTGGCAAAGCCGATGATGTGGACGCTGATGTTGTCCTTCTCGTAGGTGCTGCGGATTTCCTCCAGCCGATCGCCGATCGCCTGGTAATCCAGTTTGCCGTCGGGCGCGGCGGTCTCCGGGATCAACTCGGCCTGGACCATCGCGCCGGAGAAATCCTTCGCCACCAGGCGGCCGACGATGCCGGCCTTTTCGATATTTGACTGGATCCGCTCGAAATCCTCGGCGCTGGGTTCAAATCCCTCAACCGTGGTCGAAAAGTCGGAAGGAATGACGTTGCCGCCGGCGAATCCGCCCTCGACGATCTCGACAAATCGCGTGTTTGGCGTGAAGATCGAACGCACGCGCGAGTTGTCGACCTCTGAAATCAGCTTGACCTTCTCGGTGACCGCTTCGAGTGCGGTAAAGAACTCCTTGTTGAACATGTTGCCGCTGCTGTCGACCAGCGCGACGAAGACCCGGTTGGCGCCACCGAACTCGACCTCGTAGTCCTGGAAGGTCTGCATGTATTCGTGGGCGAGCGGCAACTGCTTGCGGAAGCCGGCGTCGATGGACAACTGACTGGCAGCAAGTGCGAACCCGATCGTGATGAGCAGGAACAACGTCAGTACGATGCCGCGGTTGTCAAATATCAGGCGTTCCAGAAACGGGTAGGACGCCTGCTTGCCAGCCGAACCAATGCCTGCCATGTCTATCTGCTCCTCGCTCAGTTGGGCTGGTATGTGCTGACGCCGTTCTCGCCGACGATGACGAATTGAACGTCACTGATGGCCAGTACCGCGGTCATGGTGCCGCCGTCCGGGAAGCTGAGCAGGCGCAACTGTCGGGCCCCGGCCGGGGCCAGCGCCACTGTTCCGCCGGCGCCCACCAGAATCGCGCGCGAACCGGCAAGCGCATACCCTCCGTAGAGACTGGATTCGGTGCCACTGTCGACTTGCTCCCAGCTATCACCCAGATCGGTCGTGCGATAGACATTGCCGCGCAGACCGAAGGCCAGCACCGCACCGTCGTCCATGGCCACGCCGCCGAACATCGACCCTCCGTAGGGCAGCGACAGCTTGGTCCAGGTGGCGCCGTCATCGCGGGAGCGATACGCCGCCCCGGCTTCGGCCAGAATCATGAGTCCCGCCTCGCTTCGCACGATGGCGTTCAAATGCGGATCGCCCATTTCATCGCCGATGTCGGTGCTGACCAGCCAGGAATCCTCGTCGTCCGCGGCAGCCTCATCCTCAACCACCTCTTCCGTCGCGGCCCGGGTCCGGTCGCTGATCAGTTCGAGCGTCCAGTCGGCGCCACCGTTCTGGGTCGACATGAACTGACCATAGGCGCCAATCGCGTAGCCGCGCTGTTGATCCAGAAAGAGCACGTCAAGCAGTGGTCCATCTGACTGGGTGTCGAAATTCTGCTTCTCCCAGCTCAAGCCACCATCACTGGAATGGAGGATCACCTGATCGTGGCCAACCGCCCAGGCGTGGTTGCCTACGGCACTCACCGCGGTAAGCAGACTTTGGGTCGGAGTAATCACCTGACGCCAGTCGGCGCGCGACTCGGACACCAGCACGTGCCCGCGTTCGCCGACCGCAATGGCTCGGTCATTGGCAGCGGCGATATCCAGCAGAAGCGACTCGCGCGCAAGCGGAGCGATCGTTGAAGTTCGCGTCGCTCGATCATCGGTGGACTCTTCCTGCGTCCACGCACGCGGTCCGAGGCCCGCCAACAGCACTGCGGCCGCCAGCAAACTGGCTGCGTTCTTCGGCATGCTCAACATCATGCAGGTTCCCCCGAGGCCTCAAGATGGCGATGCGGCGACGCACCCCGGTCGCCCATCAGATCGATACTGCCCGAGCGCAGTGCGCCCGGGCAGTATTTGCACACTGGTGGCTCTAGCGCGTACCGCGGGTGCGCAAGGCCTGCGGAGAGAAGTTCTCCGGCGAGGTCTGGAACGAAAAGTCGTACATGGTCTCGTTGTTGTCGATACCACTGACAATGTAGCGGCCACTCTTGAGATCGTAGTGTGATTCCAGCGTCGACCAGAACACCGGCACTTCGTAGTAATTGATCGACGCTGCTTCGGAGAAGCGCCAGATATTGCCGGCGCTGTCATAGTGATCGATCATCAGGATCTGCCAGCTGTCTTCGTCGACGAAGAAGGTGCGCCGCTTGTTGATGTGTCGGAAACCGGAACGCAAGGTGGCCTCCACGACCCACACGCGATGCAGTTCATAGCGCATCAGGTCCGGATTCAGGTGCCCTGGCCGCACCAGATCCTTGAACGGAATCCCCTTGGCGTGAACCTTGTAGGAGTTGTAGGGCACATACATCTCGCGCTTGCCCTCCAACTTCCACTCGAAGCGGTCCAGGGCGCCGTTGAACATGTCGGTCATGTCGTTGGTGCGCAGACCGTCGGACGCCGTACCGGGATTGTCATAGGCGACGTTCGGCGCCTTGCGAACCCGTCGCTGTCCCGGGTTGTAGACCCAGGCCTGACGATCCTGAGCGACCTGATTGAGCGTCTCGTGGACCAGCAGCACGCTGCCGGCCAGGCGTGCGGGCGCCAGCACTTCCTGATAGAAATAGGTCAGCACGTTGTTGATGTCCGCAATCGTGTTGCCTTCCTTCCAGTACAGGCCGAGCAATTCTTCGCGAATGCGGATCGGGGTAAAATTGCCGGTGGCCGTAGGTGCGACCTGATTGGCATAGCGACTGACCGCCACGCCCTTGAACTTCATCTTGTGGTTCCAGATAACCTCGTAGCCGGACTGCGGAATCGGGAAGGGAATGCCCTCGGCCGAATTCTCGACGCCGTCGCCTTCGCCCACCATCGTGGCTGTGGTTGCGTTGCGCTTGGTCATGTCGTAGATGCGCTGAGAGAACGACGCCGTTCGCTCGGTCTCATAGACCGGCATCTGGAAGGTGTCATAGCGCTCGAACATGCCAATCTGCCCGGCCGACAGACTCGCTGCATGATCGCGGAAGTTGTCTGCCGTGATGACAAACTTGGGGGTCCGATTCTTGGTGATGTCGGGGTGGTGATCGCCAACCTTGTAGTTGGCAGGCGGACGCGTCACCCCGCCCTCCCAGGCCGGGATCGTGCCGGCGGCGTTACCCGCCTTCTCGCCACCGACCGGGGTCAGATCCTGACCCAGCCGGTTGGCTTCCTGCTGGCTGACGGCCGCCAAGGCCGACCCACTGATCAGCAGCGCGGCCAACGGAGCCAGCATGAAGTGTCTTGATTTGCTCATAACGTAGTCCCCTTCGGTGCGTTGCATCAGAACGAGTACCTTGCGCTGAAGGACACGAAGTCTCGATCGCTGATCAGGTTGAAGATACCGGCTCCATAGAATCGCGTGTAGCTTAGGTCTGCCGACCATTGATTGAGGTAGTTCGCCTCAAGGCCCAGAGTCATGGACTTGCGATCTTCGATGAAGTTTCCGCCCGGCCCTGGTGTTATTCCATTCACATCATGGTTGAAGGCCACTCGTGGTGACAACGTGAAGGCGGTGCCGAAGGCATTGTTGTAGTCAGCCCGGACTGCGGCCCGATAGCCCCATGAGAAGGAGGTCGGAAAGCCTTCGGTCAAGGTCTCGGGATTGCGCAACGCACCACTGATCGCATCCGGGCCACCACCGGTGTCGGTACCGTCGCCCTGGTAGCGCAGGACCGCCTGATCAGGCAGGTCCCACACCTTGGTTGCGCCGAACTCCGCGATGGCCGCGATCTGATCGGCACGGAGGAAATTGCCCGGGCCGATCACCTTGGTGAAGGTCATCTGGAACTGACTCAGCTCATGTCGCTCCCAGCCCTGAATCTCCTCCCCTGGACCGAGGCTGCCCAACTGGCTGATGAAGCGGTTGCCCGGCTGCGGGATCAGCGCATTGAGCGGGCTCAAGGCCGAGAACAGCAACTCCACATCGTCAATCTGCAACGGCAAGTTGTCGCGGTAGCTGACCTCACCCTGTACCGCAATACCACCGGCGATGGTCGTGTTGAAGCTAAGACCATACAGTCGGATGTCCTCGGGGTACTCGGCGAAGTAGCGCGCCGAATTGGAATTCGAATTCGTCACCGTTATGCCACTGAGGAGCGGAACCCGGCTGTGGTAGTTCAGGAAGTACAGGCCGAACTCGGTGTTGTTCAGCTCCGGCGAGAAGTAGCGCAGTGCGACACCGTACTGTCCGTCATCGCTGGCAAAACGATCGGGATCACGCGGCACCGCGACGCTGCAGGAAATGCGCTGCAGGTCGGTGGCGGGAATCGCCGGATTGGCCAGGATGCCCGGGCAGGCGGCGAAGTCGGCCGGCTCGTCGATCAGGCCGAAGTTCAGCATCACGTATTCGCCACCGAGGGCGGCAAAGTCGTTGGTGCTGAAATAGGTTCCCGACGGATCGGGCTCGATCTGTTCGAACTCGAACATGTAGAGCGCTTCGATCGACCAGTTCTCGCCAAAGGAAAGGCTGGTCCAGATCATGTCGATCGGCAGGAAGGCCTCTTTCAGCTCGGCGCCGGCCAGACGCAACTTGGACACGTCGACCGGATTGATGACATTGATGCCCTGCTGAATGAAGGTACTTTCACCCCAGCTGACTACCTGCCGACCCAGGCGGACCGTGCCGTTGGAAGTCTCACCGAAGCTGAAGTTGTGATAGACGAAGAAGTCAAGCAGCGTGAAGTCGCTGCCAACTTTTTCCAGGGCCAGATCACTCAGGTCGTCGCGGCCCTCGCTCTCGAAATCATAGAACGCACTGATACGAGCGAAGCCACCCCAGTTGGGTCCGTACTCCACGCTGATGTCCGAGCTGAACCTTACCGCGTTGGAGAAGATGTCCCCATCCTTATACTTCAGATTGCCGTCGTCGCCGTTGACTGAAAACCGGCCTTGAGCAAGACGCTGCTGCGAATTGGGCGCAGCGAATATGAAGGGATTGAACTGGGCCTTGCCGATCAGGTTCGGATCCTGATCCTCGACCCGCCAGTTGATGCCGTAACTGATCGTGGAATCGACCCGGATGGCCAGGTCACCGCTGCTGTACTCGTAGGCCATGGCGGGTGCCGCCACCAGTCCGAGCAATGCCGCCGATACCGCTGCAGCCATGCGGCTGCGGCGCAACGGCGAGCGGCGGCCGGTGGATTTACTTGAAGTCTTCATCATTGTTTGATCCTTGTCCGCGTGCTCGGGTTACGGCGTCTGAATGACAGAATCGTTCGCCACGACTACGGCGGCGCCGCCGCTGGCGATCATGGAGGCCATCTGTCCCTGCATTTCGAAGGTTGCTGCCTGCGATGCCGCCGTGCTCAGCAAGCTTCCGTGATCGCCTTCGGTGAAGCGGACGAAGCCGCGTACGCCGTCGGGATTCTGGGTGGTCGCCGTGATCTTGCTCAGACCCATAACGCGGATCAAGGGCTCGGTCCCGCTCAATGGTGCACCCGCAACCGCATTGGGCACGACCTGATCACCGATAACCTCTTGCAGCAGCACCCGGTTGGTCAGTACCAGGGAGCGGGCGTAGTTGATCGGATCGGCCGAGTCGATGACGGTTTGCGCGGCCAGCAGGAAGCTCTCGTAGTCCGGCGTCCCGGGCTGCAGTCCAGCTGCGGCGGCGAGGCCGGCACGGATGCGTGGGCCGAAGGTTGGCGAGCCGTCAAGCAACTTGGCGATGCCACCTCCCGGGACATTCAGCACGCCGGTGCTGACATTGGGCTCTACCGTCATGAATACCGTACCAATGATGCCGCCGAGAGACTGGCCGACATAAAAGATCCGCGAGCCGTCCAGATCGCCGATGCCGTTGCCGTCCAGATCGATGCCCGGAATGCTCAGGGTCAGTATCGAGAGATCCGCCTGGGCCTGACGCAGGTTGTCCCGCGCGGTCAGCAGGCTGGCGAGATTGATGAAGTGCGCGCCGGAAGGATCGCGCAAGCCATCCGGACCGGGTGCACCAGTGGCGTTGTTGATCAGGTCGACATCGAAGGTGCGTTCGCGGGCGACCGCGCCAAACGGGGTGTTGCCGATGTAGAAGGCAGCGCAGGCGTCAGAAGCCACGTCGGGATTGGCGCCGTGCAGCGGGTGATCCATCGACACAACGGCGAAGCCCACCGATGCCATCGTGGCCGAGATGGCCAGCGCGTCGCAGCGGTTGCGGGTGATGCCGTGACCAAAGATGACCACTGGCCAACCGGCTTCGGGACGCGCCTGGCCGGAGGCTGCGTTCGGAACCGTCATCAGCAGCGGAACCTGCTCGGTCGAGGTGCGCGCCGGTATCGGGTTGGCAAAAGTCACGTTGGTCGAGGTCGGGTCCAGACCCAGCGCGTCGAAGGGCGGCACGTAGGCACCCGGGCTGGCGCGCCAGAAGGTGCCCAGAACGGTCTGCGGCGGCAGTTCAGCCGGCCCACCGGGAGCCGTCAGGTAGTAGGGCAGACCGATCGTGCCGATATAGATATCGGCAATCGGAGGCAGGCCGGCGGCGGCGATGGTCAGGCCCGTCGGCACCACCGTGGTAGCGGCGGGCTGGGCGACCGAGCGCAGCGCACGCAGCGGAATGGTGGCGCCCTGGGTGGTGGCAGCCCACGACAGCACGATGGCTGCACGGTTGACGCCAGCGGCAGCCGCAGACGCCTCCTGGGCATTGGTCAACTGGCGCAGAGGCTCCAGTGCCCGTGCGGTGGCGGTGGGCAGCAGCGGATCGGTGCTGTTGCCTGCCGCATCGACCAGGGGCGAGGTGCGCTTGGCGAGGAAGTAGGTCTGATCAGGGGTGACGTCATTGCCAGCGGTGTCGGTCAGGCCGTCGGTCAGAACGATCATGTAGGTCTTGAGCTCTTCCAGCGGCTGCAGCGGCACGACCACCAGGGTCCGGTTGGTCGGATCCACGCTCGACAACACCGCGACGTACTCGACGCCGGGCGTCAGCTCGCGAACCACGCCGGTGACCGCGCCCGCGTTGGAGCGATTGACCTCGAACCAGCGCACGGTCTGACCGGGAATGATCGTCGCCGGGTTCAATGCAGCCGAGAAGCTGGCCGACCATGGGGTAATGGTGCCCCAGCCATCAAGCGCGCTGAGCGCGACGAAGGGGTCGCCGAAGTTGTTCGGGTTGGCGACCGGCGGATTCAGCGTCAGATCGGTCGAGCCGCTCAGCAACAGATTGTTGGGTAGAGGGAGCACGCCGGTGGCGGGGTCGAATCGCGCGGTAATGATCGCGGTGACCGGCGAGCCATTGTTGTTGGTCGCGGGGGGTGCGGGTACCGCCCTCGGACTGTTCGAGCTGCTGCTGCACGCGCCTAATATCAGGGCGGACAGCAGGAGCGGGATGAGCTGCCGGGTCTGCATGCTTGAGGATCCTTGTGCTGGTTCGGTGGGACGGATGATTCGTGTCCCATGATAGGGAGAGCTGTCAACCGAATGCAACACGGATTTTTAACTTTGTCGCTTGCAGAACAAGTGCTTATGCTGCATTGCAGCATAAATCGGACGGGAGAATGCGTGTTGGTCGCTGGCTTGTGACAGCCCGAAGGCGGATTGTTTACGACTGCTCAGCGGTGGCCGGCGAGGTCCGCGCGGCCACCGTTCGACGAGAAAGCGCGATCAGCCGCGAGCGGCCCAGGCCAATGCCGTATCAAGCATCCGGTTGGAGAAACCCCATTCGTTGTCGTACCAACTGCAAACCTTGACCAGGGTACCGCCCATGACCTTGGTCAGCGTGCTGTCATAGATCGAGCTTTCCGGCCGGTGGTTGAAATCGACCGAAACCAGCGGACCGGACGACACTGCCAGGATACCTCTGAGCTCGGAGTCGGCGGCGCTGGTCAGGATCTGGTCGATTTCACTCTTGCTGGTTGGCCGGAGGGCAACGAAGGACAGATCGACCACCGAGACGTTGATGGTCGGGACGCGCATGGCAAAGCCATCCAGGCGCCCGTTGAGCTCGGGCAACACCAGGCCCACCGCAGCAGCGGCGCCGGTCTTGGTCGGAATCTGGCTCATCGTGGCCGAGCGCGCGCGCCGCAGGTCCGAGTGATAGACGTCGGTAAGCACCTGATCGTTGGTGTAGGCGTGGATCGTGGTCATCAGACCGTGCTGGATGCCGATCTCGCGATGCAGCACCTTGGCGATCGGGGCCAGGCAGTTGGTCGTGCAGGATGCGTTCGACACGACCTGGTGATCGGGGCTGAGGATGTCGTGGTTTACTCCGTATACGACGGTCGCATCGACATCGGCGGCGCCGGGCGCCGAGAGCAGTACCCGCCGGGCACCGGCCTGCAGGTGACCGCCCGCCTTGGCCTTGCTGTTGAACAGGCCGGTGCACTCGAACACCACATCGACCTTCAGCTCGGCCCAGGGCAGTTTGCTCGGATCGCGCTCGGCCAGGACTCGGATGCGATCTTTGCCGACGGTCAGATAATCACCGTCCACGCCGACCGGAAAGCCGAAGCGACCGTGGGCCGTGTCGTACTGGGTCAGATGGGCATTGGTGGCGGCATCGCCCAGGTCGTTGACGGCAACGATCTGCAACTCACCGGTGCGCCCGCTTTCGTACAAGGCGCGCAGGACATTGCGACCGATCCGACCGTATCCGTTGATGGCAACTCGCAGGCTCATGGCTGATTGACTCCGTTCTGGTCAGGGGTACATGACGGGATTTCGCCCGGCTAGTGGTCCAGGATCTGACGGGCGGCCTCCACGACTGCCTCGACAGTGATCGAAAAATGTTCATACAGGCGTTCGGCCGGGGCCGATGCACCGAAGCTGTCGATGCCGATGACGGCGCCATCGAGGCCGACGTACTTGCGCCAGAAATCGGTGACCCCCGCCTCGACCGCCACCCGCGCCCGCACGGCAGGCGGCAACACGCTGTCTCGGTAGCCTGCCGATTGTGCATCGAAGCGCTGAGTGCACGGCATCGACACCACACTGACCCTGACGCCGTCTGCGCGCAAGCTCACCGCAGCTGATCTGGCCAGCGCCAACTCCGAGCCGGTACCGATCAGTATCAGTTCGGGATTGTCATCACCGTCCAGCACGTAGCCACCGCAGCGGATCTGCGCTGCCGCCTGGGTTGATCTCGGTTGGGCAGGCAGATTCTGGCGGCTCAAGGCCAGCATGCTCGGGCCGGCGCTGCGCTCGACCGACTCCAGCCAGGCCACCGCCGTCTCGGCCGCATCGCACGGCCGCCACAGCTCGGTATTCGGGATCTGACGCAGGCTGGCCAGGTGCTCGATCGGCTGGTGGGTCGGCCCATCCTCGCCCAGACCAATCGAGTCGTGGGTGAACACATACACCACCGGCGCCGGGATCAGCGCGCTCATGCGCAGCGCATTGCGGGCGTAATCGGAGAACACCAGGAAGGTGGCCGCAAATGGCCGCAATCCGCCATGCAGGCTCAGGCCATTGCAGATCGCCGCCATACCGAATTCGCGCACGCCGAAGTACAGGTAATTACCACCCGCATCGTCCGCGCTGATCGCCTTGCTGCCGCCAACCCATGTCAGGTTCGAGTGGGAAAGATCGGCCGAGCCACCGATGAGTTCGGGCAGCGCCGGCACCAGTTCGGCCAGCACCTGCTGCGAGGCCTTGCGACTGGCGACCGCCTGATCCAGCGCCGCCAGTTTGCTCTGGATCGACTGCCGAAGATTGGGCCAATCGGCCGGCAAGCTTCCTGCCTGGCGACGCAGGTATTCATCGGCCAGGGCCGGATGGGACTCGCGGTAACGCTCGAACAGCGCCGACCATTCGGCCTCCCAGCGATCGCCCTTCGAGC
>DAIMJK010000035.1:12506-15444 GCA_036722245.1 Lysobacterales bacterium | reverse complement strand
CAGCGCGTCGACCAGACGGGCGTCATCACCGAGAGTGACATGGAACAACTGCGCGATCTCGGCGTCGATGCTCGCCAGGCGCTGGCTATCGGCACGTATCGCCGCGCCCAAGGTAGCCAGATGGACCAGCAAGGCAGTCGCTGCCAAACCCGCAGCGAGCCGCAGCTGTGGTCGCCGCGCCACGCCACGAACGCGGCGGGCAAAACTGCCAATGCGCAAATTCGGCAGCTGGGGCTTGAATCCGGGCAGCAGCAGGGCCGCCTCCGAGTCCAGCGGCTTGCCGCCCAGACCCGGCACATTGGTCGCTCCCAACTGATGCACCGCCGCGCCGGGTGCCCCGCCTGCGGCCGCCAGCACGGCCGGGAACAGCGGTCGCTCGCAGGCGCCGGCCAGTCCACCTGCGAAATGAAACAAGACCCGCCTGGCCAGGACCAGCACTCGCCCGGCGACCCCGGGATCCATCAGCAGCGCATCGGCAACGATCCAGTCCGGGTCGAATCCAACCGCCTGGGCCTGCTCCAGCGCCGCCTGCAGGATGGTCTGCTCCACCGCCAGCACGTGACCGCGGCCATTGCTGTCGCCGGCGAAGGCGAAATGCATCCGCTCCACGTCACCCGCGCAAAGCTCCTCGAAGTGGTACGGCAAACCCTTGAGCCATTCGGCCCGTCCGCGCGGAGGCGCCTGCACCGGCCGGATCAGGCAATCCTCGGCCGCCAGCAACAGCACCCGCTCGGCCTTCTCAGCCTGCGCGCGCGTCGGCGGCAGCGGCCCGATCAGCGAGCCCTCCGGGCTGTCCAGTTGCCAGCATTGCTGCTCACCGGCGAGCATGAAATAGCGACTAGCCATCGACCAATACTCGCTTCGTGGCAAAGGGGCGAGTCAAACTGATGGGGCAGATTGCCTCTGCGGGTTTCAGGGCCCAGGACTCAGGGCCCAGGGCCCAGTTCGGAGCCAAACCCAGGCAAGTGCGGTCATCAAGCGCGTAGAAGCGGCTCTTGACCTTCTGGGCCCTGAGCCCTGGGCCCTGGGCTCTCAAGTTCATCAGCATCGCCCGCCACATCCGTTTGACTTGCACCCTCATGGCAGGGATTCGAAGGTTCAGGCACGCGGACGCTGCGATCATGGCGTTCGGTGGTTCATCGAGAGGCGGATCGAGCGGAAAGGCAGTCAAGCAGGCCGGCTTCAGGTGGTGGACCCCTAATCGTACAGGCCGCGGCTGCGCTGCAACACCCGCCCGCCCTCTGGCGTGCGCTGGAGCAGGCTGTAAAAGGTCTCGCTGTGGCTGCCCACCCGGACCTGCGCGCGGGCCAGGAAATACGAGCTGCTGACCCCCAGGCCGTTCCATTCCTGCGGCGGCAGATTCACCCCGGCGGTGGTCATTTCGCTCTGGATCTCGCCGATCGCGGTGTAGCTGGCGCGGCCATTGTTGGACAGTCGGCGCGCCAGTTCCTCGCTGATCGACGGATGCAAGGCGCGCCAGACGGGAATCGTGGCGGTATTCAGATTCAGGCTCGTTTCTATCGGCAGCACTGTCACATGCGGCCGCAGACGCTGATAGACCTCGTCATCAACGCCCTGGATCCAGCGCAACTCGCCCAGATGGACCATCGGCCGATTGGCCGCTCGATAGGGTGGGTCGTTGCGCAGATAGTTCAGATCCTCCGCCCCCGATCCCTGCACGTTGCTGTCGGCGTCGATCCAGTCAGCCACCGCATCGGCGATGGCCGGCGACAGATCGAGCACCCCGAGCAGGCGCTGCAATCGTTGGTGATTGAGGCCATCGCGCTGACCGTCCTTGCGCAACAGGCTATTGAGGTTGAAGCGGCCATCGAGGTCGACCAGCTGACCCAGCACGGTGCCGCCGGGCACCGGCAGCGGCGGCAGCGGCTGCGCCCACAGCTCATCGCGTGAATCGTGATTGTTGCCGTCGAGCAGGTCCTGACGCAGCTGCTGCAGGGCCCAGTCTTCCAGCCCCAGGGCCAGCTCGCGCGCATCGGCAGCCCGCGCCAAGGCTTCGTTGCGGCGCAGATCGACCGCCGCCCGCTGCGCAACGGAGTAGGCGAGCAGGGTCGCCAGCGCCACCACCAGCAGGGCCACGATCAGAGCCGCGCCGCGCTGGAACCGGCCGGCTGCGATCACTGCGGGTTCTCCGGCAGCTCGATCAAACGCTCGATCTCGCCCAGCCCTGCCAGCCTCAGGCGCAGCGAAACCGCCCGAGGCAACTGGCCGGGCTCGGACTCCCCGCGCAGCGGTGGCCAGCGTGTATGGCGTTCGCCATCAGAGCCCAGATAGCTCAGGCTCATCGCCTCGACCTCGCTGTTCAAGACCTGAGCCACGGTCGGGGTGCCGGGACCGGCATCCAGTCGGGTCTGGCGCGTCAGCAGCAAGTCGCGCCCGCGCAGCGACAGGGCGTGCCTTTGCGGCGCCAGTCGGGCGCCGTCGACAAAGGCCAGCGTGCTGTATTCCAGCCCGTCGGCGCGCCCCAGCATCGCCGCCCGCTCCTCGCCATAGGCACTGCGTACCGGCCGCGCCAGCACCTGGCCCAATTCGCGCTCGAGCTGCAGCAGCAGCAATTGCACTTCACGCTGGCGCTCGCCGGCGGCGCGCAGCGCATCGGCATCGGCGATGACCTGGCGCAAGCCGGCTTGCGCCATCACCGCGACCAGTGCGAACACCGCCACCGCGACGATCAGTTCGAGCAAGGTGAAGCCGCCGGCGTGACCTTGGCCCGGACCAGTCCGATCAGCCACGACTGCGCCGTCCGATGAAGCCGCTGACGCGGGTCACCAGCTGTTGCTCCTGGACGTCGCGATAGACCTGCACGTCGATCCGGCGCAAGTCCGGCTCGGGCGTTTCCGAGACGCCACGGCGCCAGTACCAGTCGCGCTGACCCAGCCGCACGCTGCCCCGCTCCAGGCCGAGCTCCGGCCAGCCCGGC
>DAIMJK010000035.1:0-12496 GCA_036722245.1 Lysobacterales bacterium | reverse complement strand
CGTAGGCGTGCAATTTCGTTGCTCGCAACCCAGCGCGCCAACCCGGTTTCGTCCAGATGGAGCTGGCTGCGACTGGCCGCGCCGGTGGCCTGCAACACCGCGAGCAGCGCCAGCCCAAGCACGACCATCGCCACCAGCACCTCAAGCAGGGTAAAGCCGCGGCTGCGCATCAGGGCTGCGCCGAGCTCAGGCGCGGCGCACCGATTCCGTCACTGTGCACTGTCCAACCCTTGGCTTGATCGCCCAGATGCAAGCGGAACGGGGTCGAGCGGCCATCCGGCAGGCAGATCAGCTGCGGCTCGGCCGGCAGCTGCAGCGGCAATTCGCGCAAGGCGCCCTCCAGCGCCAGTTGCCATTGCCAACCCTCGGGCAATCGAAGCTGACGAAAGGATTCCTCCCGACCGAGCGATTGCCAGCCATCAAGGGTCAGTTCGCTGCCTTCGTAGGCGTTCAGGCTCAACGCCATGCCAAGCAGGCGCGATTCGATCACCGCGCGGTCGCACAACAGCTGAAATTTCAGCGCGAAGCGATCCATTTCGGCGCTGCCACGGCGCTCGCTGGCGCCACCGCCACTGGCAAGCAGGGCCAACCCGGTGACCGACACCAGGATCGCGATCGCGACCAGCAGTTCGAGCAGGCTGAAGCCGGCACTGCAGCGTCTCGAAGCCCGATCTGCGGTGCGGGCGCCGACCTCAGTCGACCCAGTTGCCGACATCGGCGTTCTCGCCTTCACCACCGGGACGGCCATCGGCGCCCAGGCTGTAGACGTCGATCTCGCCGCGCCGGCCCGGGTTCAGATACAGATAGGGCCGGTTCCACGGGTCCTTGATCACGGCATTGCCCTGCAGATAGCCGCCGTTCTTCCAGTTGGCCGCCTCGGGTTGTCCGGCGGGCCTTCGTACCAATGCCTCCAGGCCCTGTTCGGTGCTGGGGAAATTGAAGTTGTCGAGCTTGTACAGGTTCAACGCGTTGACCAGCGTCTGGACGTCCTGCTTGGCCCGCGCCTGCCGCGCCTGACCTGGCGCATCGGCCACGTTGAGGGTCACCACCGTCGCCAGGATGGCCAGGATCGCCACCACCACGATCACTTCGAGCAGAGTGAAGCCGCGCTGGTCCAGACGAGACAGGGCGAGCGTTCGAGCACCGGCGAGCCGGGCATGGGCGGGAGGGAGCTGCATGCGTCGATCAAACAAGGTGTGGTCCTGCTGGCTGCATAGTGCGGCAGATGATAGCGCCGACCAGAGCTTGCTGCCGGTCGAGGCATGGACACGTCAGATCCCCGGCAAAAACACCCGGCTACTGCCGACTCGATCGGATCATGTTGATGGATCGGCCGCCGGTCGTCGGTCGTCGGCCCAGCGCAAGGGCGCGCTTCTCATGCCGCCTGGCCTGACGGTCATCACCCAGTGCGGCAAAGCTGCGATTGAGACCCCACTGGTAGAGCGGCTGTCCGGGATCCAGTCTCGATGCCGCCTTGTAGTGTTGCAGCGCCTCGGAAAAAGCGCCCTGGCGCTCGAGCTGCATGCCCTGAATGAAGTGGTGATAGGGATTACCCTCCTCGGCTTGCGCCAGACGCAGCTCGAACTCGGCCAGGCGCGATTGCCCACCGGTGCTGCGATACAGGCTGACCAGGTTGGAGAGCACCAGGATGCGATTGGAATCGTGATCAAGCGCTTGCAGGAAGGCACGTTCCGCATTTGCCGGGTCCTGCATCCGCAAATACATGACGCCGCGGTTGTTGAGCGCCGAAACCATCGACGCATCCAGTTGCAGTGCCTGCGCGTAGTGCGCCTCGGCCGCGGCGCTGTCTCCGGCTGCCATCAGTTCCGCACCGCGATTGTTGTAATAGTGCGCCAGCGCGCGATCTGTCGAGATGACTCCGTGGCTGCCCTTCAACAACGGTCGATTGGGGTCGAAATGAACCTCCCTGACGCGCCGGTTGATGCGCACGCTGGCATTGACATGACCGACGTAGACCAGATCGCTGGCACCGCGCATGGCCACCAGCGCATGCTCGCTTTCCTGCATTTCCGCGTCCAGACCCGCCAGCCTGGCCAACTCGATGAAGGTCAGGGTGAAGGACAGGCAGTTGCCCTTGCGGTCGACGAAACCCTGTTCGATCGTGCGGGTGATGCTGTCATCGTATTCCAGCCCCATGCCGGCCGGTTCAAACATGAACTGCACCAGATGCTGCAGCCGATCATCCGGCTGGCGAGCGTGGGCCAGCACCTGCTGCTGAAACAACTGCACCAGCGCATCCGGGACATGCAGGACGCGCTCCACGCCGGGTGGCGCCGCGAACAGCAGCCCCGGCAACAACATCAACAGATGCAAGCAACAGCGCATCAGCGGATCGACCCCATGGATACTCCGAGCCAGATCGACAACCACGACACGATAGCGCAAACGATCTTTGCCGCAGCTGAACGCAGGGAGAGCGGTTGCCGGTTCGGGCAGCTGGCCGGCCTACCAGCTGCCACTGTTCGCCATCGAGACCCACGGCTCCCGCGGCGCCAGTGCCTGACCCTGCTGCAACAACTCGATCGAGATCCCGTCAGGGGAACGGACGAAGGCCATGCGGCCATCGCGCGGCGGCCGCAGGATGGTCACGCCGCCGGCGGCCAGTCGCTCGCAGATGGCATGGATGTCTTCGACCCGGTAGGCCAGATGGCCGAAGTTGCGCCCCCCAGAGTATGCTTCCGGGTCCCAGTTCCAGGTCAGCTCGAGCATCGGCGAATGGCGCTCCCTCGCCCGCGGCGCGTCGTCTGGCGCGGCCAGGAAAACCAGCGTGTAGCGCCCTTCCTCGGACTCTTTTCGGCTGATCTCGACCAAGCCGAGCAACTCGCAGTAGAAGCGCAGCGAAGCATCCAGATCACTGACACGGACCATCGTGTGGAGGTAGTTCATTCCAGGGCCCTGCGACTATGGGAGACGGAGGATCTTAATGCAGGCCGTGTCCGTGCCGTGTCAGCGCGGAGCAAGGGCCCTATGCCCTGAGCGTATGACCAATCAGCCCCGCACCTCGATATCCTCCGGCGGCTCGCCGCTGCGGTGGCGTGCCCAGATCTGCTCCAGCGCGCGGCAGAAGTCGCGGCCGAAGCGGGCCTGGTCGAACAGCGGGCTGGCGGCCTTGCGGGCGGCCAGTTTGCCGCGCAGCTCGGCGTGCAGTTCCGGGCTGCGTCCGATCAGGATCGCCAGATCGACATAGCGATGGACCGAATCGGCGACCAGCTCATCCAGCCCCAGCTCGCACAGCTGGCTGCCGGCGATGCGCGAACCGAAGCTGCGCCCACTGCAGGTCAGCAAGGGCAAGCCTGCCCACAGCGCATCACTGCCGCTCGAGCGCGCGCCGGCCGGCCAGCTGTCCAGATACAGATCGGCCTGGCGCAACAATTGCAATCGCATCTGTTCGTCGGTCAAGGTCACGAAGCACAGCCGCTCGGGCGCGACGCCGGCGTCCTGCGCGGCCTGTCTGAGCCGCTCGTCGGCGGTCGCGAACTGGGCCGCCGTGTCCATCCACAACAGACTGCCCGGCACCTCGCGCAAGATCTCCATCCAGCGCGCCCAGACTTGCGGACCGATCTTCTCGCGGGCGCCGACGTTGACGTAGGCAAAACCCTCCCGTGGCAAGCCCAGGTCAGTGCGACTGGCGGACTGTGACAGCGGCGGAGTCCGGTCGGCGGGCAGATGGCAGTGCGGCAGCCGGATCCAGCGTTCGCTGCAACTGCGGCGGGCGGTCGTCGGCAAAACGTGCAGGTCGCCGATCAGGTAGTCCATCCAGGGCGCACCACTGCTGCCCGAATGGCCGAGCCAGTAGAGCTGCAGCGGCGCCGGTCGCAGTGCGGCAACCTGTGCGGCGGAATCCGCGCTCCAGCCGCCCGCGTCGATCAGGATGTCCACCTCCTGTTCGATCAGCTGATGGGCAAGTCGGTCGTGATTCCAATCCGAGACCACGAACACCGCATCGCAGCCCGGCAAGGGCTGCTCGGGCAGGCGGCGGGCCAGCGTAGCGTCGATGTACAGCAGCAGCGCCGGCCGATCGGCTGGCAGCTGGGCGAGCAAGCCGATCAGCTGGCGAGCAAAGGCCCGGGCGCCGTGACCCAGCCAGAGCAGGGCGACCCGTGGGCGATTGCGGCAGGGTCGCTGCGGATGCGCCAGACCGTCCGGGTAGTCCTTCCGCAGCGAGCGCAACAGTGCCTCGGCTTGCTGTCGGCTCGCCTGCAACTGCAACTCCGGGTCATCGGATTCGAATCCCATCAATTGCGGCGGAATGCCCGGTATACCCGTCCGGACCGCCTGCTCGAGGGCAGCCGATCGCTCCGCCAAACCATCCCAGCGCGCCAGTCGGCGCTTGAGCTCGACGCTCTTGGCCAGCGCGGCATACAGATGCGGGTCCTGCGTGCATGCCGACTCGAAGGCATCGCAGGCTGCCTCCAACTGTTCCTGCCCCAGCAGGGCCAGGCCCAGTTGATGCGAGGTGGCCGGACGCTCTGGTGCCCGTTCGAGCGCTTTCCTGAGCGCCACAGTCGCCTCTGCAAACCTCCCCTGGGCCAGTTCGAGCTCACCGAGCTGCTGCCAGCCAGGTGCCAGATCCGGCCGCAGCGCGGTGGCCTGATGGAGCAGTTCGAGTGCCTCGGACTGGCGGCCCAGCTGCCGCAGCACGACCGCCAGTTTGGTCAGATTGATTGCATCAGGCACCAGTTCCACCGCGCGCTGAAGCGCCTTCTCGGCCCGATCCAGCCGGCCCACGAGCTGTTCCAGACCGCCCAGCTGGGCCCAGCTCTCACCGTTGAGCGGTTCCACCTCGCTGCTGCGGCGGCTGGCCGTGAGCGCCTCCGGCAACTGTCCGCGGGCTATTGCCACCTTGGCTGCTGCCCGCCACAACGCCGCATCGGCAGGCGTGGCCTGGAGCAGCATGTCGATCAACTGCGCCGCCTGCGGCAAACGACCCTGGTTGATCAATTCCTGCACCTGGGCCGGAATGCTCACTGATCGCGCTCCAACTCGGCCAGTTGCTCGGCGTGCAGCTCCTGCAGCAATGGCTCGATGACCTGGTCCATGTCGCCCTGGAGGATCTCGTCGAGCCGATACAGAGTCAGGTTGATGCGATGGTCGGTGAGTCTCCCCTGCGGGTAGTTGTAGGTGCGGATGCGCTGTGAGCGGTCGCCGGAACCGACCTGCAGCTTGCGCATGGCGGTCTGCTCGGCGGTCTGACGAGTGCGCTCCTCGTCGGTCAGGCGCGCTTTCAGCAGGGCCATCGCACGGGCCCGGTTCTTGTGCTGGCTGCGCTCATCCTGGCATTCAACCACCATCCCGCTGGGCAGGTGGGTGATCCGGATTGCTGAATCGGTCTTGTTGACGTGTTGGCCGCCGGCCCCGCTGGCGCGGAAGGTATCCACCTTCAGATCAGCCGGGTTGAGCTCGATGTCATCGACCTCGTCCAGCTCGGGCAGAATGGCCACCGTGCAGGCCGAGGTGTGGATACGCCCCTGCGCCTCGGTTGCGGGTACGCGCTGCACCCGATGGGTGCCGGACTCGAACTTCAGTCGCGACCAGGCGCCCTGCCCCTCGACCCGCGCAATCACTTCCTTGTAGCCGCCGTGTTCGCCGAGCGATTCGGACAGGATCTCGACCTGCCAGCGGCGGCTGTCGGCGTAGCGGCCGTACATCCGGAACAGATCACCGGCAAAGATTGCCGCCTCGTCGCCGCCGGTACCGGCGCGGATCTCCAGAAAGATGTTGTGGTCGTCGCGCGGGTCGCGCGGCAGCAGCAGGGTCAGCAACGTGTGCTCGGCCACAGCCGTGGCCTCATCGAGACGACTCAGTTCCTCCTCAGCCATCTCCGCCAGTTCGCCGCCACCCGCAGCCATCTCGGCGGTCGCCTTGCGCTCCTCCCGCAAGCTGTCGAGGCAGGCCAGAGTCTGTACGAACTCTTCCAGCTGGGCGTACTCGCGCCCCAGCGCAGCCATCTGTTGCGGGTTCAGGCCCGGCTCGCCAAGCAACAGCCCGACCTCTTCATGCCGCGCCTTGAAGTTCAGCAGTCGCCGGTGCAGGGCTGGGCTCATCAGGTGGCTTCCGTGTCATTGTCGGGGTATAGCCGAGCGATCAGCGCAAGCAGCTCGGGGTCGCTCTGGGCCGCCGCATCCCGCAGCAGCAAGGTTGGTCCATGCAGCAATTTCCTGGTCAGGTTGTGCGCCAGCTGCTGCATCACCGCTTCAGCCGGCAGGCCGGCTCGGAGCTGCGCCATCGCCCGTTCCAGCTGAGCCTGCTGCAGCCGGTCGCCCATGCTGCGCAAGGCCCGGACTGCATCCAGCGAGCCCTGCGCGCGCCACCAGCCCATGAACTCGGTGACCTGGTCGCTGACCAGATTCTCGGCCAGCAGAGCGGCGTCACGCCGCCGGTCCTGGCCTTCCGCAACCACCTGAGCCAGATCATCCAGAGCATACAGATACACATCGGCCAGCTCACCTACGGACGGCTCGACATTGCGCGGCACGCTCAGGTCGGCGACGAACATCGGGCGATGGCGACGCTGTTTGAAAGCAGCCTTCACAGCCGCCAGACGGACCAGCGGTTCACTGGCATTGGTTGCCACGAAGACCACGTCGGCCTCTGCCAGCAAGGCATCGAGCTGGCCCAGATCGGCCGCGCGGGCGCCCAGGCGGCTGGCCAGCTGACTGGCGCGTTCGAGCGTGCGGTTGACCACCAGAATATCCTGCACGCCGCGCGCGAGGAGGTGTCGACCGGCCAGTTCGACTGTCTCCCCGGCACCGATCAGCAACACCCGCCGCCGCGGCAACTGGTCGAACACCCGCTGCAACAGGCGTACCGCCGCATAGGCGATGCTGACCGGATTCTCGCCCAGGGAAGTCTCGCTGCGGATACGCTTGGCGACCGCAAAGCTGCGCTGGAACAAGCGATCCAGCGCCGGACTCAGGGTCTGTGCTTCGCGCGCAACGCGATGGGCATCCTTGAGCTGTCCGAGAATCTGCGGTTCACCCAGCACCATCGAATCAAGACCGGTCGCAACCCTGAACAGATGCCGGACCGCGTCAGCGTCGATGTGCCGATAGATTGCGTCTCCCAGCGCGCGAGCCTCGACCGCGCGCTGTCGGCGCCACCAATCGAGCAACAATGGTGCCGAGTCACTCTGCCCGGAAAGGTACAGTTCGGTGCGATTGCAGGTACTGACCAGCGCCGCGGCCTCGAAAGGTCCCGAACGGCACAGTTCACGCAGCACATCGGGCATGGACTCGGGCGGAAACGCCGCACGCTCGCGCAGCGCCAGGGGCGCGGTAACGTGATTGAGCCCGACGGCAAGCAAGGCCATGATCGGAAAGTGCGTCCAGACAAACAATCGAGCATTGTGCAGACCGGCTGGGCACTGGGGCAAGCGTGGCGCAACACGAGCAGGAGCTCGTTTTACGTTTTACGTTTCACGTCAAATGCCAGAGCTGGGCCGGAGCGCGACTGGGCTGGGGCGTATCGCCTTTGCCATGCCCTCGTGTTGCCCGGCCATCGGCGCCAGGGTTTCCTCGCCCGTCACCTGTTCTCCCCGCGCCGCGTGCCACAACGCTGAGGATGCGGCCATGCTCTTGACGTAAAACGTAAAACGCAAAACGTAAAACGGCTCTTCCTTCACCCCTCAGCCTTTCCTAACCACCCCCGCGCTACACTGCTTCGATCTTGTCTGGTGTACTGCCCATGAAGTTGTCCGCACTGATCGCCGCTACGGCGTTGCTGGTCGGGGTCGGTCCGTCCGAGGACGTCCGCGCCGAAGCACTTGATGATGACCCGCTGCTGGCGGGTATGGCGGCGGAGTTTGCGCTGCAAGAGGGCGAAACCGAAGCTGCGGCACAGTGGTACGGGCGCGCGGTCGACCAGATCACCGACCCCGGCTGGCTCGAACGGGCGACGCTGGTTGCACTGCATGCGCGGGCCTTCGAAGACGCCCATCGCATTGCGACGCGCTGGCTGGAGGTCAGCCCGGATGATCTGCGCGCGCGGCAGGCGCTGGCCTGGGTGGCTGCCGCCGAAGGCCGCATCCAGCGTGCGGCCGAACAGATTCAGGGCTTGATCCACAGCCCGGGCCTGGAGGGTGATCGACTGGCGGTACAGGTGCTGCTCACCCGCGAGGCGAACGAGCACATCGGTCCGATCCTGGCGGTACTGAGCGAAGCCGGGGATCTGTACAGCGCAGATCCGGACGCCTTCAGTTTCGTGCCGGCTCTGCTGGCGGTAGATCAGGCCGAAGAAGCCATGCGGGTTGCCGAGCAGGATCTCAAGCAGCATCCGGACAGTGCCGCCGCCTGGCGCTGGCGTGCCCAGGCGCATCTGGCCGCTGACAACCTGGCGGCCGCCGCCAGCGATTTTGCGGCTGCCATCGAGCGCGCTCCGGACAACGCCGACTTGCGCTACGTCTATGCCGGGTTGCTCGATCGACAAAAGGACTACAACAAGCTGCTTCAGCTGCTCGCCGACGCGCCGGTGCAAGATGACGCGCTGATCGCAGCACGGATCGGGTTTGCCGCCCGCGCCGACGACCCGCGAGCGCTGCGGCAGTTGGCGCGCGAACTGCAGCGCCGTGACAGCGCCGAACTGCCACGGCGCGCGGTCTATCTGGGCCAGGTCGCCGAGTTGCGCGAGCGCTGGAACGAGGCATTGAAGTGGTATGGCGAGGTCGAGCGCGATTCGGAGGACTATGCCGACGCGCGAATCCGGATGGCTGTGGTGCACAGCAAGCGCGCGCCGGATCTGCAGGCGGCGCGCGACCTGCTGGCGCAATTGCGCGAGCACGGCAAGGATCCGGACTTGCGCGTCGATGCCTGGCTGCTGGAAACCGAACTGCTGTTGCAGCAGCAACGGCGCGCCGACGCCGATCGCGTCTTTGAGCTGGCCCTGACCGAGTTTCCGCTCGATCAGCGGCTCCTGTACGCCCGTGCACTGGCGCGGGTAGCGGTGGATGATCTGGTCGGCGCCGAAGCCGATCTGCGCCGGATTCTGAGCGTCGATCCGGACAACTCGCAGGCACTCAACGCGCTCGGCTACACGCTGGCCGACCGCACCGACCGTCAGATCGAGGCGCTGGGATACATCGAAAGGGCACTGGCCCTGGCGCCCGAGGAAGGCGCCATCCTCGACAGCATGGGCTGGGTGCTGTACCGGCTCGGCAAACCGGACGAGGCGCTGGAGTATCTGGAACGCGCCTTCGAGTTGGCCAAAGACGCCGAGATCGCTGCCCATTACGGCGAAGTGCTGTGGGTCCTTGGCCGTGAAGACGAGGCCAAGGCGATCTGGAAGCAGGCCATGGAGACCACGCCCGACGACCCGGTCCTGCAGGAAACAGTGCAGCGTCTGGGGCCGCAGTGGTAGCTGCCAGCCTGCGTTCCAGACGGACCTTCCTCCTTGGCGCCAGCGCAATGGTCCTCAATGCCTGCGTTGTCAACCGGCCCCGGCTACCCACAGTCGCGCTGGATGCGAGGCTGAGCGCGCATGAGGAGCGGGTCCTGCCGTTGCAGGACTTCCAGTTGCAGGGACGGGTTGCGCTGTCGGACGGCCGCGACGGCGGCAGCGGACGCTTGCGCTGGCAGCAGGGCGGTCAGCTGCTGCAGGTCCGGTTCGATACCGGCCTGGCCGGCCGCAGCTTCGAGTTGCGGCACGGTCCGGACGGCGCCACGCTGGTCGACAGCAGCGGTGAACGACAGCAGCATGACGATGTCGATCGCCTGCTGCGCGATGCCTGGGGCATCGAGGTGCCGATACACGCGCTCAGCTACTGGATGCGCGGCGCCCGTCAACCCGGCCACGACGGCCTGATCAAGCTCGACGATGCCAACTTGCCGTTGCAGCTGACCCAGCACGGCTGGCAAGTCGATTATCTGACCTGGCAGAATGCAAACGATCCCGTGCCTGCGCTGCCGACCAAGCTGTACGCCCAGCGCGACGAGCAGTCGGTTCGGTTGGTGGTTCAGCGTTGGATTCTTTGACCTCCAGCCGCAAAGCCGCCAAGCCGCGAAGGCTCATCCTACGCGGCACGAACGGGGGCTTGAGGTGGGTTGTTTGATGCGGTTCGCTTCCCTCACCTGCATCCTACGCGCTCCGCCGCAGCTCTTCTGGGCCCTGGGCGCTGGGCCCTGCCCTTGATGCGGTTCGTTTCTCTCACCGACATCCTACGCGCTCCGACGCCCCCTTAGGGCAGCCTCGTTACCCAGTCATCCGATCAAAAAACCCCTTCACGCTGTCCAGCCAGGACTGGCTGCGGGGGCTGTGGGTGGCGCCCGAATCGCTGTCGCCGAAGCTCTCGTCGAGTTCTTCCAGCAACTCGCGCTGGCGACTGCTGAGCTTGACCGGGGTTTCGACCACGACCCGACAGAGCAGGTCGCCGGTGCGGTGGCTGCGAACGGACTGGACGCCCTTGCCGCGCAGACGGAACAGCTTGCCGGTCTGGGTTTCGCCGGGAATCTTCAGCAACGCGCTGCCGTCCAGCGTCGGTACGGTCAGCTCGCCGCCGAGTGCGGCGGTGGTGAAACGGATCGGGATCTCGCAATACAGATCGTCGCCATCGCGCTTGAAGATCTCATGCTCGGCGACGCGGACCTCGACGTACAGATCGCCGGCGCCGCCCTGCGAGGCCTCACCTTCACCGGCAAGCCGGATCCGGTCACCGGAATCCACCCCCGGCGGGATCTTCACACGCAGCTTGCGCTCGGTTTCGACCTGGCCGCGACCGTCGCAGACGCCGCAGGGGTCGGCAATGCTGCGACCGGCGCCGCCGCAGGTCGGACAGGTCTGCTGGATCGAGAAAATGCCGTTCTGGACCCGCACCCGGCCGTGGCCGGCACAGCTGCGGCAGGTCTGGGTCTTGCCGCTTTCCGAGCCGCTGCCGGCGCAATGGACGCAGTTGACCAGACTCGGCACCGTGATCTCGCGCTCGATCCCGTTGACCGCCTCTTCCAGGCTCAGCTCAAGCATGTAGCGCAGGTCCGAACCGCGCCGCGGGCGCCCGCCGCGGGCGCCGCCACCCACGCCGAAGATATCGCCGAACAGATCGCCGAAAATGTCGCTGACATCGGCAAAGCCGGCCCCGCCCGGACCACCGGCACCGCCGTTCTGGAAGGCGGCGTGGCCGTGGCGGTCGTACATCTGCCGGCGCTGCGGGTCACCCAGCACCTCGAAGGCTTCCTTGGCTTCCTTGAACTTGTCCTGGGCCTCGGCGTCGTCCGGATTGCGGTCCGGATGAAACTTCATCGCCAACCGGCGGAAGGACTTTTTCAGTACTTCCTCGGTAGCAGACCGCTCGACCCCCAGCACCTCGTAGTAACAACGCTTGCTCATTCCATATACCCCAGAAAACGCAGGGCCCAGGGCTCAGGGCCCAGAGCCCAGCCACTCCATGCACTGGGCCCTGGGCCCTTTGCCCTGGGCCCTTTGCCACGTTGCCGAGTCTGCGCCTCGGAGCCCCGGCCCCTCAGCCCTCAGCCCTGCTTCTTGCCGTCGTCCACCTCGGTGAACTCGGCGTCGACCACATCGTCCTGCGCCGGCGCGCCACCGCCCTGCTCGGCACCCGGCTGCGGGCCGGCACCCGCCGCTGCCGCGGCCTGCAGGCTCTGCGCCGCCTCGGCCAGCGCCTGCGCCTTGGCGTCGATCTTCGCCTTGTCATCACCCTTCATCGCGGTGTCGAGTTCGGCGATCGCTGCCTCGATCTTGCCGATCGTGGCGCCGTCGACCTTGTCACCGGCATCCTTGATCGCACTGCGGGTGGCGTGCAGCAACTGGTCGGCCTGATTGCGCGAGGTGACCAGCTCGTGGAACTTCTTGTCCTCTTCGCGGTTGGCCTCGGCATCCTGCACCATCTTGGCGATCTCTTCCTCGGACAGACCCGAGCCGGCCTTGATCTCGATCCGCTGCTCCTTGCCGGTCTTCTTGTCCTTGGCCGACACATGCAGGATGCCGTTGGCATCGATATCGAAGGTCACCTCGATCTGCGGCATGCCGCGCGGGGCGGACTCGATTCCGGCCAGGTCGAACTTGGCCAGTGACTTGTTGTAGCGGGCCTGCTCGCGCTCACCCTGCAACACATGCACGGTGACCGCGCTCTGGTTGTCGTCGGCGGTGGAGAAGACCTGACTGGCGCGGGTCGGGATGGTCGTATTCTTCTCGATCAGCTTGGTCATCACGCCGCCCATCGTCTCGATGCCCAGCGACAGCGGCGTCACATCGAGCAGCAGCACGTCCTTGACGTCGCCGGCGAGCACGCCGCCCTGGATCGCCGCGCCAATCGCTACCGCCTCATCCGGGTTGACGTCCTTGCGCGGCTCCTTGCCGAAGAACTCGGTCACCGCCCGCTGCACCGCCGGCATCCGGGTCATGCCGCCGACCAGGATCACCTCGTCGATCTCGCCGACCCGGATGCCGGCATCGGTGATCGCGGTGCGGCAGGGTTCGATCGTGCGCTTGACCAGCTCCTCCACCAGCGACTCCAGCTTGGCCCGGGTCA
>DAIMJK010000034.1:0-15528 GCA_036722245.1 Lysobacterales bacterium | reverse complement strand
GTCGCAGCACTCGCTGCCCGCCTGCAGCCCGGCGAAACCACCGTGCTGGTCGGTTCATCAGGCGCCGGCAAGAGCACCCTCACCAACGGCCTGGCCGGCACCAGGCTTGCTACCGCCGCGGTTCGCGCCAACGACGGCCGCGGCCGCCACACCACCGTATCGCGCCAACTCGTGCCGCTTCCCGGTGGCGCCTGCCTGATCGACACCCCCGGCCTGCGCGAAATCAAGTTCACCGGCGACGAAGAGCCCGCCGCGGAAGTCTTCGGCGACATCGAAATCCTCGCCACCGAATGCCGCTTCCGCGACTGCGGCCACGCCACCGAACCTGGCTGCGCCGTCCACGCCGCCATCGAACGCGGCGAACTGGACGAGGCGAGGTTGGAGCATTGGCGCAAGCTCGGCGCCGAGTCGGCAGAGCGCAAGAGCGCGGCGGAGACACGGGCGCGGATATTGGGGAAGCGCAAGGCTTAGGGCCCGCAGGGCAAAGGGCCCGGTGCAACGGCAGCTGGGCGCACCAGGAGAGCATCTTCCAAACCGTCCCTCGCTCGCCGGAGCACCGGCACAAGAAATTGTCATCGAGTTGCAACATCAGCAAAACACAATCCGGGGTTTTCCGCCCCGGAGCCGTCAATGCGAACCCCACCTCGTCACAAATGCCTCGCTATCGCGCTTGCCTCCAGCCTCGGTTTGCTGATCGCCGGATCGCACCTGCATGCTCAGCCAGCACCCGCGGAAGCGGCTCAGGTGAACCTCGCAGGCCCGGCCGGTCAGGTCAGCGGTCGGGTCAAGGAATCGTCACGTGGCGTTTATCTGGGCGGTGCCGTGGTGCGGGTCAACGGCGCGGAAGCGACGACCGATCGTGAAGGCCGCTTCCGTCTCAGCGGCCTGAGCGCCGGCAGTTACACGCTGGAGGTCGACTTTCTGGGCTACGAGCCACTGCGCACCGAAATCGAGCTGACTGCGAGCAACGGTGTCCAGGCGATGCTCACCCTGACCAGTACTGTCGCCGATCGCACGCTCGATGCCATCGAGGTGCGCGCCACCCGTGACGCCCAGGCGCTGGCGCTCAATCAGCAGCGCGCCTCGGGCAACTACGTCAACGTTGTCTCGGCCGACCTCGTAGGTCGCTTCCCTGACGCCAACCTGGCCGAAGCTACCCAGCGCATTCCGGGCGTTTCGATCGAGCGCGACCAGGGTGAAGGGCGCTACGTGAACGTGCGCGGCGCGCCGCTGGAGTACACCCGGGTGTCGATCGACGGTGTCAATCTGGCCGCGCCGAACGCGACCAGTCGCGCAGTCGAACTGGACACCCTGCCGTCGGACGTGATCGGTGCGCTGGAGGTCTCCAAGGCGCTGACCCCGGACATGGACGGCGATGCCATCGCGGGTGCCATCAATATCGTCACCCAGAGCGCGCTGGACCAGGATGGCATGATCTTGCGCGGCAGCCTCGGCGCTGGCCAGTACGAACTGCGTTCGGGCGACAACCAGCGCGGCAATCTGACGATCGGCAACCGCTTCGGCGCCGACGGCAATCTCGGCGTACTGCTCGCTGTCTCGGGCAGCCGGGTCGAGCGCTTCACCAACAATGTCGAGAACGAGTTCTTTCGCGAGGACGATGGTCGCCTTCTGCCTGAAGTCACCGAGATCAAGGACTACGATGGCGAGCGTACCCGCACCGGCGGCACCGCCCGTTTCGATGCGCGGCTGAGCGAGGACCACCTGGTCTACGCGATCCTGGGTTTCTCGAAGTTCCGCGACGTCGAGTTCCGCAATACCTTCACCATCGAGTATGAGCGCCACACCGACGACTCCGATGAACGCAGCGGCACCGCCGACCGGGCGACTTTCGACAAGGAACTGCGCGAGCGTATCCAGGAGCAGCGCATCCGCAGCCTGAACTTCGGCGGCGAGCACTATCTGGGCGACTGGGGCGTCGACTGGCAGGTCGCGTACAGTCAGGGCAAGCTCGATCTGCCGGCGCGCCAGCAGTTCATCTACCGCTCGACCCTGCGTCCGCCGTTGCGCTACTCCTTTGACGATTCCGGCATTCCCACCTTCACCATCCTCAACAGCGATGGTTCGGTGCGACAAGAGGGCATCAACCTGCCTGAGGACGTTTACGCCTTCCGTCGCTACAACCAGCGCTTCGAGCAGGCCGAGGAGTCGGAAACCGGTCTGCGGCTGGACTTCAGCCGTGAGCAGAGCTGGCTAGGTGACAGTGGCGATCTGAGCTTTGGCGTGCGTGCCCGGCTGCGCGACAAGGAGGGCAACGACGACCGCAACCGCAACACCTCAAGCGCCGACGGCCCCGCCTATGCGCAACTGCTGTGTCCGCGGGTGTCGAACAACTTCGGCCGGCTCGAGTTCGGCCGGGTGTTCTGCAACTCGGTCTTCAATGACTTCGGCAGCAACGTCCGCACCGCCAACCTGCGGCCACTGGTCGCCGATTCGATCGTCAGCGACTTTACTGCCGACGAGGATATCTACGCCGCCTACTTCCGCCTCGATGCCAGCTGGAACGCCCTGAGCATGATCGCGGGCGTGCGCTTCGAGCAGACCGACATCACCGGCAACGCCTTCTCGTTCGATGCCGACGAGAACATCGCAACGCCGGTGACGGCTGACAACGACTACAGCGAGTTCCTGCCCAGCCTGCACTTCCGCTACGAGTTCGACCCCGACACCATCCTGCGCTGGTCCTACTCCACCGCGCTGTCGCGGCCGAATTTCGTCGACACCGTGCCGCGGCTGGTCATCAGCGACGAGGACCGCGAGGCCGAAGCCGGCAACCCGGACCTGAAGGCAACCTATGCGCACAACTTCGACGTCTCGATCGAGCGCTACCTGCGCCCGCTCGGCCTGCTGTCGCTGGCCGTCTTCCACAAGGAGTTGGACGACCCCATCTTCATCGCCAGCAGCGAGGCGGTGGGCGGTCCCTTCGATGGCTTCCGCATCACCCGCCCGGAGAATGGCAGCAGCGGTCGTATCTCGGGCTTCGAGCTGGCCTGGCAGCAGACCTTCGACGCGCTGCCGTCGCCCTTCGACGGTCTCGGCGTGTACGCCAACTACACCTATGCCGACTCCAGCGCCAACCTGCCCTTCGGCATCGGCAGCACCGAGTTGCCCGGCACCTCGCGCAGCAACTACAACCTTGCGGTGTTCTACGAGAAGTATGGCGTCAACGCGCGGCTGTCCTACAACCACCGCTCCAAGTACATCCAGGAGTTCGACGTCGCCGACGCCGATCTGAACGTGCTGTGGGACGACCGTTCGATCCTCGACTTCTCCTCCAGCTACCAGCTGACCAACAATCTGCGGCTGTTCGCCGACGTCAACAACATCACCGACAGCCGGCAAAAGCGCTTCCAGGGCCGCGAGAATCGCGTACTCGAGCTGGAGGAGTTCGGTCGTTCCTGGATCGTCGGTCTGCGTTTTGAGATGTAGTGGCTCGACGGGTTGAGGCCGGCACGTTGAAGTCGACACCCGGTTAGCCCCTTCGCTGACGCGGCATTCGTTGCCGTCGTCAGCGCGGGGACCGGCACGGGGCGACTAGGTGCAGTCGCCGTTGGTCTGGGAGACTGGTCCTGCTGCTGCGGGAGGCCGATACCGCCAGCGAATCTGCGCGCCATCATGACGTTCTTTCCACGCTGCCTTCATGCCGTCGGCGCGATGGTCTTGCGTGTTCAACCGCCGCCGGAGTGAGTCATGGCCCAGCCAGGGATTCGCCAGCTATGTCTGCTTGGAGTCGCCCTGTACGGCCTCGGTCTGCAAGCCCGGGCCGAGCCCGTCTATGAGGTGATTGATCTTTCGGCCCTGTTGCCCGAAAACGGCGGCAGTCAGCTGATCGACCTTCGCAACAACGGCACCGCCAGCGGCATGCTGGTTGGCAACGGCGGGCGTTGGAAGCCGGTGGTGTGGCGGGCCGACGGCGAAATCGAGGTCTTCGATTTCGGCTACTATGAGGAATACTTCCTGCGCGCGGGCAACGGCTCAGGTCTGATCGTCGGTCAGCTGCCGGGTAGCTCGCTGGGATGGGCGCGGGTCGGCAACGGACTGGAGTGCATCCCGACGACCGAGGGCTGTGGCCCCGGCGCGCTGTATCTGTCCAGCATCAGCTACGACGTCAACGAAGCCGGCGTCTTCGTTGGCCAGCAGGCGCTGCCCCTGCCCGGTGGCGGCTTCCGCTTCGAAGCCTACCGTGGCCAATTGAGTCCACATGGCATGTTCCATCTGCACGGTCTTGGCCTTTACCAGGATCAGTTCAACACCGCCGCCCTGGCCATTGACGATCTCGGTCGCATCGCCGGCTTCGCCACGCTCAATGCGGTAGGTGCCGAGCAGCAGGCCCTGCTCTGGCTGCCTCACGAGGTCCGGGAGCTCGGTCCGCCGGGCCGCTATCGTCGGCCAACCGCGATCAGCGACAGTGGCTACATCGTTGGCGAAGAGCGCGGCCTCGGTGGGGGGGGCGGCGGCTTCTTCGGCCTGCGCTGGCACGTCGACCAGGCTGGCGAACCGGGCGAGTTGCTGCCTGCCCTGCCGGCCTCGATCAGTTCCAGCCCGCGCGACGTCAACGATCAGGGCTGGGTGGTAGGTACCGCAACCACCGGCAGCGGTCCGCTGGACCAACGCGGCTGGCTGCTCGACGAGCACGACTTGCACGACCTGAACGATCTGCTCCCGCCGGGTGGCGACTGGCTTGTCCTGGCCGCCAACGCCATCGACAGCGCCGGCCACATCGCTGCCACTGCCCGCTACGCCGACACCCCGGGGACCCGCGCGGTGATTCTGCGGCGGTTGTCCCACGATCTGATCTTCGTCCACGACTTCGCTGGGGATTGAGCGGGCGCAGCCGAGGGAAGCGTTGCGCACACGGGCCTTGCCGACCACCGAAAAAAGTTATGCTCGGCAGCCCCTGTGGCTTTACGGATACGACCCGGATGAGTTCGGACCTGTTTGATCTGAGTGGCAAGACGGCACTGGTGACGGGTGCGTCGCGCGGCATTGGTGCGGCGATTGCGCGCTTGCTGGCGGCGAGCGGTGCGCATGTGATCGTCAGCAGTCGGCAGCAGGAGAGCTGCGAACAGATCGCCGCCGAGATCCGCGCCAGCGGTGGCAGTGCGCAGGCGCAGGCCTGTCATATCGGTGACGGCGACGCGATCCTGGGCATGTTCGAAGCTTTCGACGCCGCCGGCACCAAGGTCGAACTGCTGGTCAACAACGCCGCCACCAACCCGTACTTCGGGCCGATGCTGGAGATGCCGCTGGCGGCCTTCGACAAGACGGTCGAGGTCAATATCCGTGGCTACTGGCTGACCAGCCGCGAGGCAGCCAAGCGGATGGATGCCGGCGGGGCGATCGTCAACGTGGCATCGGTCAACGCCAGTCGGCCGGCGCCGATGCAGGGCGTGTATTCCTTTACCAAGGCGGCGATCGTGGCAATGACCCAGGCCTATGCGAAGGAACTGGCATCGGCGCACATCCGGGTCAACGCGGTGCTGCCGGGGCTGACCGACACCAAGTTCGCCTCCGCCCTGACCCAGAACACGTCGATCCTGAACCGCTTCCTCAGTCTGGTGCCGCAGGGCCGGGTTGCGCAGCCGGAGGAGATCGCACCTGCAGTGCTGTTCCTGCTCGCCCCGGCGAGCAGCTATCTGACCGGCGCATCGCTGCCGGTCGATGGCGGCTATCTGGCCTGAGCCGGCCATGAGCCCGCAACAACGCCTGCTGGACGCCGCGATCGGCTGCGGCGCCCTGCGCTTCGGTCAGTTCACCTTGAAGAGCGGCCGGATCAGTCCGTATTTCTTCAATGCAGGTCACTTCGCTTCCGGCGCCAGTCTGAGCGCGCTGGCGGCAGCCTATGCCGACACGCTGATCAAGGCCGGCGCCGGAGTCGACATGCTGTTCGGCCCGGCCTACAAGGGTATTCCGCTGGTCGCCGCGCTCAGTCAGGCGCTGTATCTGCAGCACGGCATGGACCTGCCCTACGCCTACAACCGCAAGGAGAGCAAGGACCACGGCGAGGGCGGACTGCTGGTCGGTGCCGAGCTGCGCGGCCGAGTCTGGATCGTCGATGACGTGATCTCGGCCGGCACCTCGGTGCGCGAATCGGTCGAACTGATCCGCGCCGGCGGTGGCGAGCCGGCCGGCGTGCTGGTTGCCCTGGACCGGCAGGAGCGCGGACTTGGCAGCCGCTCGGCGACCCAGGAAGTCAGTGCAGGTCTCGGACTGCCGGTATTGGCAGTGGCGCGGCTGGATGATCTGCTCGTCCATGCCGCCAACGATCCCGAGTTGCAACAGCATGCTGCGGCGCTGCAGGCCTATCGCGCCGAGTATGGGGTGGCCGACTGAGCGGTAGTCGGTCGGTTGCAGAGCCTTGCGCGCTCGATGGAACCCCGAGTTGTACTCGGGCATCCAGGCGAGTGACCCGATGGAACCCCGAGTTGTACTCGGGTATTCAGGCGAGTGACGGGCCGAGCAGCACGCATTGGAGAAGCTCTTTCGAACATTGCATACGATCGCTGCGCGATCGGCCCGAGTGCAACTCGGGGTTCCATTTACGGCCCTGTCCGGGCTCAAAGCGGCTCTTGATCTTCTGAGCCCTGAGCCCTGAGCCCTGAATCCCCCACAAGCCACTGAACCACATTCCGACTCGCACCACCACCTCGCGCCGCCCCCGCAATACTTCCGGCCCTTGCCATTGCCGCCCGCCAGCGGTTACACAGGTCGATCTCCTGTCTGCTGGTGCCGCCGATGAAAGCCCTGCTTCCCCTACTCGCGCTGGTCGGCCTGATTGGCTGCAGTCAGCCGGCCGACCCACCCGCCAGCGATACGGCCTCAACTCCGGCCACCGAGCCCGCGGCGACCGAAGCGGTGCGCTACGACATCGAAGTGTTCATGGACACGATCCGCCTTTCCGGCGCCAGTTTCTCGCCGGATGGCAGCCAGCTGGCCTATTCCAGCAACAGCACCGGCATCTTCAACATCTACCGGATTCCGGCCGACGGCGGTGACAGCACCGCGCTGACCGATTCGACCACCGATGCGCAGCGCGTCGTGAGCTGGTTCCCGAACGATGAGCGGCTGCTCTACAGCGCGGATCAGGGCGGTAACGAACTCAACCACATCTATCTGCTCGACGCCGAGGGCAACAGCACCGACCTGACCCCCGGCGAAAAGCTGAAAGCCCAGTTCGTGGGCTGGGCGCGCGACCTTGAGAGTTTCTACGTTGCGACCAACGAGCGCGACGAGCGCTATTTCGACCTGTACCAGTACCAGGTGGCCAGCCTGGAACGCGAACTCGTCTACCAGAACAACGAGGGCAAGAATGTCCAGGCGATTTCCTGGGATGGCCGCTTGCTGGCGCTCGGCAAGACCAACACCACCCGCGACAGCGACGTTTATCTTTACGACATCAATGACGGCTCTGCTCGCCTGCTGACCGCGCACGAGGGCGATGAGAGCAATGAGGCGGCGGCTTTCACGCCGGATGGTGAGTTGCTGCTGCTGACCGACCGCGACAGTGAGTTCGTCCATCTGGTCCGGCTCGACCTGGCCGATGACTCCCGCGAGCTGGTGTTCCAGCCGGCCTGGGACATCATGTATGCCGGCTATTCGCGCGGCGGCACGTACTTCCTGGCCGCGGTCAATGCCGATGCCCGCACCGAGTTGAAGCTGTTCAATGCCGCCGACTTCAGTCCGGTCCAGTTGCCCAGCATGCCGGCCGGTGATCTGAATCAGATCGTGTTCTCGGCCGACGACGGCAAGCTTGCGATGTATGTGGGCGACAGCCGCACGCCCAGTGACCTGTATGTGCTGGACCTGGCCGGTGGCGGTACGCCGCAGCGACTGGTCACCTCGCTCAATCCGGCGATCGATCGTGAGCACCTGGTCGACGGCAAGGTGACGCGCTTTGCCGCTGCCGACGGGATCGAGATTCCCGGCCTGCTCTATCTGCCGCATGAGGCCAGCAGCGACAACAAGGTGCCGGGACTGGTCTGGGTCCACGGCGGCCCGGGCGGTCAGTCACGGCTTAACTATTCGGGTTTGATGCAGTATCTGATCAACCATGGCTACGCCATCTACGCGATCAACAACCGCGGCAGTTCCGGCTACGGCAAGACCTTCTTCGGGCTGGACGATCGGCGCCACGGCGAGGCCGATCTGGCCGACGTGGTCCAGAGCAAGCAGTTCCTGATTGACAGCGGCGTCATCGATCCCGAGCGCATCGGCATCATGGGTGGCAGCTATGGCGGCTACATGGTGCTGGCGGCGCTGGCCTTCGAGCCGGAAGTCTTCGATGTAGGCGTCAACATCTTTGGCGTGTCGAACTGGTTGCGCACGCTGACCAGCATCCCGCCATGGTGGGAAAGCTTCCGGCTGGCGCTGTATGCCGAGATGGGTGACCCGGCCACCGACGCCGAGCGCCTGCGCCGGATATCGCCGCTGTTCCACGCCGAAAACATCAACAAGCCATTGATCGTGTTGCAGGGTGCCAACGATCCGCGCGTGCTGCAGGTCGAGTCCGACGAGATTGTCGCTGCGGTCAAGGCCAACGGTGTGCCGGTCGAGTACCTGGTGTTCCCGGATGAGGGCCACGGCTTCGTCAACCGCGCCAACGAGATCCGTGGCTATCGCGCGATCAAGGAGTTCCTGGACCAGCATCTGCGGCAGTAGTCGGAGGGCCGCGGTGGATCGCGACTGGAGTGCGGGTCCCGGGCCGGGCAGGCTGTCGGCGTGCCTCGCAATCGCGGGCATCTGAGCCCGACCCGTGCCCCGTCGCGATCTCTGGCTGGTATTGCTGATCTGTCTGGTCTGGGCGGGAAATTTTCTCGCCTCGGCCAAGGCGCTGACGCACTTCCCGGCGCTCCAGTTCACTGCCCTGCGGATGGGCCTGGTGCTGGTTTGCCTGCTGCCGTGGCTGCGACCGCCACCGGGCGGTCAGTGGGGCCGGATGGTCGCTGTGGCAATGCTGACCAACGTGGTGCACTTCGGCCTGAACTTCTCGGCCCTGCGGCTGGCCGGCGACATCAGCTCCAATGCCATCGTGCTGCAGAGTTACATCCCGATGGCCGCACTGCTGGCCTGGTGGCTGCTGGGCGAAAAGCTGGGCTGGCGCTCAGCCACGGCCATCGCGATCGCCTTCAGCGGCGTGCTGGTACTGGGCTTCGATCCGGTTGTCCTGCGCACACCGCTGGCCTTGCTGCTCTGTCTGGCCTCGGCCTTTACGCTGGCGCTGGGCCTGGTATTGATGCGTGGCATGGTCGGCGTGCAGGCCTTCCAGCTGCAGGCCTGGTCGGCGTTGATCGGCGTACCGGTGCTCCTCGGCGCGTCGGCGATGCTCGAACCGGCACTATGGCCGGTGGTCGACAGTGCCGATGCGATCCATTGGCTGGGCGTGGCCTATTCCGCGCTCGGTGCCTCGCTGGTCGGCCATGGCGTGCTGTATGTGCTGGTCCAGCGCCATCCGGTCGCCCAGATCACGCCCTACCTGCTGCTGACGCCGGTTTTCGCCGTTGCCATCGGTGTGCTGGTCTGGGGCGACCGGCCTGGCGCGAGGCTGTGGATCGGCGCGGTGCTGGTGCTGGCGGGCGTGCTGATCGTGGCGTTGCGGCAGCGAGCGAAGGTGCTGGCTCGGGAACAGGGCTGAGGGCTGAGGAGAGCAGGGCCCAGGGCACAGGGCACAGGGCCCAGGGCATAGGGCCCAGGGCACAGGGAGGGCCAAGCAGAGCAAGCCATAGAACCTCTCGGCCCTCGCTCTTCTGGGCCCTGAGCCCTGGGCCCTGGGCCCTCGCTCTCTGGGCCTCGCCTCTCTGCCCTGCTTCCCGAGCTAAACCCCACCTGAACGACAACCGGATTCAGTACTTCTGGCCATGGAACTTGACCCCGTCCACCCCATCTAATGCACCAAGTCAGCAACGCTGGCCCAGGTTCACTCCTCCCCATAGTGGACCGACCCGGATCGTTGGCCCCTCCCCAGGCTAGCGGTCCAGCAAGCCCCAACGGCCCCGGATGTCCCCCACATTCGGGGCCGTTTCTTTTGTGCGGGCGCGCTCCAAGAAGCCTTTTTGATAACCCACCGCACCTTCCACGCCCCTAGGCCGCTCTTCTGGGCCCTGGGCCCTTTCGATGCGGTTCGCGGAGCTCACCGACATCCTACGGTCGCGGCGCCCAGCTCTTCTGGGCCCTGTGCCCTGAGCCCTGGGCCCTGCTCTTCTGGGCCCTGCTCTACTCAGCCCTCAGCCACTGCCGGCCACACACTCCCCCAACCGATCCCTGTACCCGCGCTTCTGCGCCCCGCTGGCAAAACTGGCCTTGAAGGCGTTGTCGGCCAGCTGGATGGCGTGGTTGCGGTCCAGCTTCAGGGCGCCGAAGCAGGCGAGGTAATTGTCGTTCATGTAGCCGCCGAAATAGGCCGGGTCGTCGGAGTTGATCGTCGCGCACAGGCCATGTTCGAGCAGCTGCGCCAGGTTGTGCTGGTCGATGCGGTCGAACACGCACAGCTTGACGTTCGACAGCGGGCAGACAGTCAGCGGGATCTGTTCGGCCACCAGCCGCCGGACCAGCGCCGGGTCTTCGATGCTGCGCACGCCGTGGTCGATGCGCTCGACCTTGAGCGAGTCCAGTGCGCTCCAGATGTAGGCCGGCGGCCCTTCCTCGCCGGCATGCGCGACCGCGCGCAGGCCAAGCTTGCGGGCAGCGGCGAAGACCCGCTCGAACTTCTCCGGCGGATGACCGACCTCGCTGGAATCGAGCCCGACGCCGATGAACTTGTGCAGATGCGGCCGCGCCTCCTCCAGCGTCTGCAGGGCGGCCTCCTCGCTCAGATGGCGCAGGAAGCACATGATCAGCTCGGAATTCAGGCCCAGCTCGCGGCTGGCTCGGGCTTGCGCGCTGACCAGCCCGTCGATCACCGTGGCGAAGGCCACGCCGCGATCGGTGTGCGTCTGCGGATCGAAGAACAGTTCGGCGTGGACGACATTGTCGGCATGCGCACGCTCGAAATAGGCCCACGCCATGTCGTGGAAGTCCTGCGGTGTACGCAACACGCTGGCGCCAGCGTAGTAGATGTCCAGGAAACTCTGCAGGTCGCTGAAGGCATAGGCCGCGCGCAGGCTCTCGACATCCGGAAAGTCCAGCGCGATACCGTTGCGTTCGGCCAGCGCGAACAGCAGCTCCGGCTCCAGCGAACCCTCGATGTGGATATGCAGCTCGGCCTTGGGCAGGTCGCGCAGGAAGCTGGCCAGGGCCGGATCGGGGAGCTGGTAGGTCATGGCCGATTCCACAGGGACAGAAGACAAAAGTATGCCGCAGCGGGCTCAGGAGCGCTTGCGTGGTCGGAAAAGGTTCGGATTGTGGGTCAGGAAGCGCTCTATCATCGTGCGCAACATCGACCGTTTGCCGCGACGCAGATAGCGCCAGCCGTACAGACTCACCAGCAGAGCGCCCAGCGCATCGACGATCAGGTCCCACATCGTGTCGGTCAGGCCGGAGGCGTCACCGAACATCGGCTTCTGCATCGTCGTGCCCACCAGCTGGTCCATCGAGAACTCGAAGATCTCCCACAGTGCGCCGGCCGCGAGCGCAAAGACAAAGGCGAACAGCGCAACGAAGCCAGGGCTCAGGTGAAGGTCGATGCGATCGTCTTCGTTCAACACATAGACGAGCAGGAAGCCGAGGATCCCCAGCAGCACGCCGGAACTGACATGCAGCGCGATGTCCCACCACCAGAAACGAGTGTAGAAGCCGCGCACCTCGCCCAGGAACAGCGCCGCGAAAACGAACAGGATCACCAGCACCTGGAACTGGGCCGGAATCAGCACCGCAAAGCGCCGACTGACCAGGATCGGCGCCATCGTCAGCGTCATCACGGCCAGCACCACCAGCAATTGCAGCCAACGCCCGAGCCAGGCCGCGACGCCAGCCTCGACCGCCATCACCAGCAACAGGAACATCACGACGATGCGCTGGATGCGATCGGCGCGGTCGGCGACCGGTGGCGGCGTGTTGGACATGGTGCGGTTCCATTGGTCAGCAGCGGCGGACCAGACTATCCTCTGTCGGCCCCGGTCAACCACCTTTGCCATGCCCATCAGCACGCTCGACGACCTGCCACAACTGGATCAGGCCAGCTTTCGCGGCAGCGATCCTGCGGCACTGCGACCGGCCCAGCGCCTGACTCATCCGCCGCGGATCCTGCTGCTGTACGGGTCACTGCGCCCGCGCTCCTTCAGCCGGCTGGCGAGCGAGGAGGCGGCGCGCATCCTGCATCGTCTGGGCGCCGAGACCCGGATCTTCAATCCGACCGGCCTGCCGTTGCCGGACGACGCCCCCGACTCCCATCCGAAGGTGCAGGAGCTGCGCGAGCTGGCGGCCTGGTGCGAGGGCATGGTCTGGTGCTCACCCGAGCGCCACGGCGCGATGACCGGCATCATGAAGGCGCAGATCGACTGGATCCCGCTGAGCCTGGGCGCGGTCCGGCCGACCCAGGGCAAGACACTGGCCGTGATGCAGGTCTGCGGTGGCTCGCAGAGCTTCAACGCGGTCAATCAGCTGCGCGTGCTGGGCCGCTGGATGCGCCTGATCACGATCCCCAATCAGTCCTCGGTCGCCAAGGCCTTTCTGGAATTCGACGAGCACGATCGGATGAAGCCCTCGGCCTACTTCGATCGGATCGTCGATGTGATGGAGGAACTGGTCAAGTTCACCTGGCTGACCCGCGATTGCGCCAGCCATCTGGTCGATCGCTACTCCGAGCGCAAGGAGAGCGCTGCCGAGTTGTCGCAGCGGGTCAACCAGCGGTCGATATAGCTCGGATGTTTCATGAACGTGCGTAGCGAGACCGCCACGGCGTGCCCGCATTGTCCAGGGCGGGTGGCGGTCGCAGTAGCAGGTTCATGAAATATCCGGGCGTGCGCCCGTTCATGAATCATCCGGGCAGACAATGGCAGCCTTTCGCACCTCTTCCTGACCGGACCCCGAAATATGTCGAACGATCCTTCCAGGCTGCGCGCTTCCGACCGATTTCCGCGCTGGCTGCTCTTGGCGGCTCTCGCACTGGCCGCACCATTGGCGCTGGCCTCCGGCCTGGCGCCACAGGCGGTCGCCGTCGATGCGGCGCTCAAGGGCGGCAAGACGAAAGATGCACACAGACTAAGCGAAGTCTGGGTAAAGAATCAGCCGGAGGAACCGCGGGCCTGGCAGTGGCATTCGCGCAGCAGCTGCCAAATGGCGCAGGAGGCCGGCATGCTCGGCAAGATGCGCTGGGCCGGTGTTTGTCGTCAGGCCCTGGAGCGCTTTCTGGAGCTTGCTCCAACCAGCCTGGAGGCGCTGCAGGGGATGACCCAGTACTACCTTGCCGCGCCATCGGTCGTCGGCGGCGGGCGCGACAAGGTAGAGGGGCTGATCGAACGGGTCGGTGCTCAACCGGGGCGCGGTGAGTATCTGCGTGCCCAGCTGGCCGCCCAGGACAAGGATCTGGCGCGGGCCGAGAGCCTGCTCCGCGAGGCGATGACAGCGGACCCGAGCGAAGTTGCCTATCTGCTTGATCTGGGCGGCTTGCTGGCCGCTCAGGAGCGCAATGATGAAGCGCGCAGAGCCTACCTGAAGGTGCTCGACAGCAAGCCGGACCATGCCCTGACTCACTACCAGCTGGGTCGTTTGGCAGCGCTCAGCGGCGAGGCACTCGAAGCAGGCCTGGACCATCTGGATCAGTTCCTCCGGCTGGCAGAGCGCCCGCAGGGTCTGACCGAGGCGGCTGCTCGCTGGCGCCGCGCGCTGGTCCTGGATCAACTCGGTCGTCGCGACGAGGCCATTGCCGATCTGCAACTGGCGCTCAAACTGGACAAGGATTTCGACCGCGCCCGCGAGGATCTACAGCGCTTGCAGAAGGCGGAGTGAAGTACATCGGTCGGTCAATCTGTGAGCCATCGATCAACCTGCCAGCGTGTGTCGGAGTACCATCGGGCGGTCCCATGATTGTGGGGGTAGCACGCCATGCGAAAGGTAATCATCGCCATGCTGGCCGGATTGGCCAGCGGCACGGTCGTTGCCGGTGAGACGACGATGCAGAACGATTCACTGGTCGATTTCGGCACCGCGGTGGTCGTGACCGGTTTCATCGCCGATGGGGCAGCGGCTTCATGGTTGACCTCGCCGTGCGCGGGCACCGTGCGCGCGGTGCAGGTGTTCTGGCGCTCGCAATCGGGCACCAGCGGCCAGACCATCCACTTCGCCATCGACATCTACCGCAGCGGCAGCTTCCCGAACCCCGGCACGCTGGCCGAAACCATCGGCGGTCCGGTCCTCAATGATGGCGTGATCAATGAGTACCGCTTTCTGGACGAGAACAACGTCATCCCGCTGATCGTGCCGGTCACGCAAGGCGAAACCATCGTGGTGGCGCTGGTCTTCGCCGAAGCCCCGCCGGCCCCCTTCGGACCCAGCGTGGTGCGCGATACCGATGGCATCGTGCCGATGCGCAACACCATCCTGTCCAATTTCGGTGCCGGCTTCGAGTGGCGCTCGGCCGAATCCCTCGGAGTCAGCGGCGACTGGGTCATCCGCGCCGTGGTCGATTGCCAGCAGGGCGCGCAGGAAGCCGATGTGGCAGTCGGTCTGAGCGCCGATCCGACCAGCTACATCGCTGGCGCCGCGCTGAACTACACCATCCTGGTCAACAATGCCGGCCCCGCCGGCGCGCCCGGCACCACCGTCGTGGACGTCTTTCCGGCGGCCTACACTGGCGTCAACTGGACTTGCAGCGGCAGCGGCGGCGCGACCTGTCCGGCCGCCGGCAGCGGCAACATCGGCATCCAGGTGGATCTGCCGGTCGGCGGCGAAGTGGTATTCGATGTCAACGGCATCGTCGCTGCAGGCACCACTGCTCCGCTGGTGAACTCGGTCTCCGCCGTCCTCGGCGGCGGCCTCAGCGACCCCTTTCCGGCCAACAACTCGGCGACGCTGATCACCGAAGCTGGCGGTGAGGATCTGTTCGAGGACGGCTTCGAGGACTGAGAAAAGCGCCAATCTCCGCCTTGATCGCGGCGTCGTGGCCGAGCCAGCCGTGACCGCCGCGCGCATAGCCGATCATCGTCGCGTTCGCCAGCTGTTGCGCGCTGTAGCGGGCCCCGACATAGGTGCCGTACAGATCATCCTGCAGACTGATCAGCAGTGTCGGCGCGGTCAGTTCCTCCAGCGCGTAGCGCGGTATCGTCGCGGCGATGGCCGAGTCGTTGGCCAGGCCCTGCAGTTTGGCGCTGACCGGGAAGATGTCTCGGATCAGCTCCAGCGCGCGCCGTTGCTCGGCCGGATCGGCCGCGTCGAATACCGTTTGCGGAGTCGCCAGCGCAGTCTCCACCAGCATTCCCGGAGCCAGCCGGGTGATCGCCCAGATCGTGAAATCGGAGGTCAGGACATACTCCAGCACGAAGCGTGCGAAGGGCGACGGCGGGGTGGTGTCGGCCGCGGTCCGACCCGGGCTGTAGGCCACCGGCACCAGCAGCACCAGCGCGCTGCAGCGATCGAGGT
>DAIMJK010000033.1:0-15939 GCA_036722245.1 Lysobacterales bacterium | reverse complement strand
AGCTCTTCAGCGCCTCCTGCAACTCCGGCACCACCTTGAACAGATCGCCAACCAGACCGATGTCGGCGACCTCGAAGATCGGTGCCTCGGCGTCCTTGTTGATCGCCACGATGGTGCCAGCGTCCTTGATCCCGGTCAGGTGCTGGATCGCACCGGAGATGCCGATGGCCATGTACAGATCCGGTGCGATGATCTTGCCGGTCTGGCCCACCTGCATGTCGTTCGGGGCGTAGCCGGCATCGACCGCGGCTCGTGAGGCACCGACGCCGGCCTTGAAGGCATCGGCGAGGTCGTAGATGATCTGGAACTTCTCCGCGCTGCCCAGCGCGCGACCGCCGGAGATCACGCGGGCCGCGGTCTGCAGGTCGGGCCGGTCGCTGCTGCCGCTTTCCAGGCCGACGAAGCGGGTGTGGGATGGGGCATCGACCTGCACGTCCGCCGCCTCGATCGGTGCTGCCGCCGAGCCGTTGCCAGTCGCTTGATAGGACGCCGTGCGAACCGTCGCAACAACCGGCTGATCGGCCGGTGCCTCGACGCTGGCGATCGCATTGCCGGCGTAAATGGGCCGCTTGAACTTGTGGCTGCCCTCCACCGCCATGATGTCGCTGACCTGGCTCACTCCGAGCAGGGCGGCCACGCGCGGCATCAGGTCCTTGCCGAAGGTGGTGGAGGGTCCCAAGACATGACTGTAGTCCTTCGCCAGCGCGACCACGGTGGGCGCGCAGCTGGCCGCCATCGGATGGGCGAAGGCTGCGTCGGCGACGGTCAGGACGCGGCTGACGCCATCCAGCGAGGCGGCGGCAGTGGCCACGGCAGCCGGGTCGTCGGCCAGCACCAGCACATCGATGCTGGCGCTGTCGATGGCGCGGGCGCAGGTCAGGCACTTGGCGGTGGCGGCATTGAGCTTGCCGGCGGCGTGCTCGGCGATGATCAGGATCTTGCTCATGAGTTGCTCCATCAATCAGGTTGGCGGCGCGAGTTCGAGCGCGCCGGCGGGCTACAGCAAGCCTTTGGCCTTCAGCGCTTCGATCAGCGCTGGCACATCGGCAACCATGACGCCCTTGCTGCGCTTGGCCGGCGGTTCATAGCCGGTGTACTTCAGGTGGTCACCGGACTCGACCCCGAGGGAATCGAATTCGATGATTTCACGGGGCTTGGACTTGGCCTTCATGATGTCGGGCAGCTTGATGAAGCGCGGCGTGTTGAGGCGCAGATCGGTGCTGACCACCGCCGGCAGATCGACCGCCAGCGTCTCCAGCCCGGCATCGACCTCGCGGGTGACGGTGACGGTTTCACCCTCGACCACCACCTTGGAGGCGAAAGTCGCCTGCGGCCGGTCCCACAGAGCGGCGAGCATCTGCGGCGTCTGGTTGCAATCGTCGTCGATCGCCTGTTTGCCCAGCAGCACCAGCCCTGGCTCCTCCTTCTCGATCAGCTTGAGCAGCACCCGCGCGGCGGTCAGCGGCTGAATCGCCCGGTCGGTCTTGACCAGGATGCCGCGATTGGCGCCCATCGCCAGACCCGAATCGAGCTGCTGCATCGCCAGTTGCGGACCGATGCTGACGACGATCACCTCACTCGCCTTGCCCGAATCACGGATCTTCAGCGCCTCTTCCAGCGCGATCTCGTCAAAGGGATTGATGGACATCTTCACGCCATCGGTGGCCACACCACTGCCGTCCGGCTTGACCTGGACCCGCACGGTGTAATCGACGACACGCTTGAGGCCGACGAGGATCTTCATCGAGCGCCTTCCTGTGGCTGTATGGGGCGCCGATTGTAGCCGAGCGTGGGGTGAACGGAGCGCATCGCTGCGTGTGAGTTCAACGAGACACGGGCCGAGGGCCCAGGGCTCAGGGCCCAGAGCCCAGCGAAAGCGCCAATCTTGAGGCGAATTCTCGGGCCAATCGGTTCTGTGCCCCAACCAGTGCCCACTCGAACCGGCTCTTGACCTGCTGGGCCCTGGGCCCTGGGCCCTGTGCCCTGGGCCCTGTGCCCTGGGCCCTATACCCTGGGCCCTGCTCTTCCCTATCATCCGCTCCCCACCACCACCGATCGACCCGCCATGCTCGACCTCGCTCTCGTCTCAGCGTTCGCCGCAATCAAACTGGACGAGGATCTGGCGCCCCTGCTGGCGGCCGCAGAGCGGGCTGGGCTCAAGGCAGCGGTGTGGTGCTGGGACGATCCCACCGTGAACTGGTCAGGCTGCCGGATGGCTCTGCTGCGCTCGACGTGGGATTACTGCGAGCGCTATCCGGAGTTCGTCGGCTGGCTGGAGCGGGTGGCCGCCCAGACGCTGGTGCTCAATCCGCCGGACCTGGTGCGCTGGAACACTGACAAGCGCTATCTGGCCGAACTGGCCGCGGCCGGAGTGGCGATCGTGCCGACGCAGTTTCTGGATCCAGGCGATGCGCTGCCGGAGGACCTGCCGGACGAGTTTGTCCTCAAGCCGGCGGTCGGTGCGGGTTCCAAGGGTGCACTGCGCCTGAGCGCCGATGAACGCGACCGCGCCGCGGCGCATCTGGCCGAGTTGCACCGCAGCGGCCAGGTCGTGCTGCTGCAGCCCTATCTGGATCGCGTCGATGCGCGCGGTGAGGCGGCGTTGATCCATTTCGACGGGCATTATTCGCACTGCATCACCAAGGGCCCGCTGCTGCGGCCTCAAGCCGGACTGGTGGACGGACTCTGTGCACTCGAGCAGATCAGCAAGCGGGTCCCGGACTCTGCCGAATGCGCCGCCGCCGAGCAGGTGTTGCATGCCCTGTGCTCGCTCCCGGTCAACGGCGGACAACCGCCGCTGTACGCACGCGTCGACCTGCTCGAAGGCGAGCAGGGCGAACCGCTTCTGCTGGAACTGGAACTGGCCGAACCCTCGCTGTTCTTCGCCCAGTGCCCGGAAGCCGCCGATCGCTTGATCGCTGCACTGAAGAAATCCATTGGGTCACGACAAGGGTTCATGGAGAGCAACTGCTACCCCTTACTTCACTGACCAGGCCCCCACCAGCGCCCTGGTCGCCGGATGCTTCGCGCTTAGAATCAACTCTGCGGTAAAACCCTGCTCGACCAACCGGCCATCAGCCAGCACCAGTGTGCGAGAGCACAGGCGCAGGACTTCGCTCAGGTCGTGGCTGATCAGCAGCAGCGCGCCACCGCTTTGTGCACTCCATTGCTGCAGGCGCTCGATCAGCTCCAGTCGCAGTGGCGGGTCGAGCGCGGACAGGCCTTCGTCGAGAACCAGCAGGGAGGGCGCCAGCAGCAAGGCACGGGCCAGGTTCAGGCGCTGGCGTTGGCCGCCGGAGAGCTGGCCGGGACGACGCGGCAGCCAGGCGGGGTCGGCGCCAGCCATGGCCAGGGAGCCTTCGATATCGGCGGCGGCGAAGCGATGTGCCCGCCGGACTTCCTCCAGCGTGAAGGCGGCGCTGCGCAACGGGTCGAGCGCGGCACGTGGATCCTGCAGCACCAATTGAATCGCGCGGGCCCGTTCCAGGGCGCCGAGACTGGCGGCAGGACGGCCGAGTAGTCGCAACTCGCCGCGCAACTTCGGCAGCAGGCCGACCAATCCACGTGCCAGCGTACTTTTGCCGCTACCCGAAGCGCCCAGCAAGGCGACCCGTTCACCGGGATCCAAACGGATATCGATGTCCTCGAAAGCCGCCGACGGACGTGCTGCGAACAGGCTGGGACGCGGATAGCGGTAGCTCAATCCGCGGCCGAGCAACAACGGCTCCTGTTCGCCTGCATTCCCCGCTGGAATCGATGTAGTCGACGTCAGATCAGTAACCGCGCCCGACGCGAAAGGCGCGCTGGCCGCCACCAGCGCGCGGGTCCACGGGTGCGTGGGCTGATCGAGCACCGAAGCGATCGGTCCCGCCTCCACCAGCGCGCCATCGGCCAGCACCAGCACCGAGTCGCAGCAGCGGCGGACCAGCGCCGGGTCGTGTGCGACCAACAGCAGGCCCAGCCCGCGTTCGGCACACAGTCCTTGCAGCAGGGACAGGATCTGCGCCCGCGCGACGCTGTCCAGCGAGGCGGTGGGCTCGTCGGCCAGCAGCAATGCCGGCCGCGCCGCCAGCGCAAGCGCGATCAGCACGCGCTGGCGCTGGCCACCGGAGAGCTGATCGGGCCGCCGGCCCAGATAGCTGGACGGCGGAGTCAGGCCTACCGCCTCCAGCAGAGCCTCAGCCGGCTCGCCGCCGTGCGCACGCGCAGTCTCGGTCAGCTGGGTGCCGATCCGGCGCAAGGGATGCAGGGCTTGACCTGCGCCCTGGAAGATCATTCCCATGCCGGCCCGGCCCAGCCGCGCCGGATCATGGTCCGCAGCAGATCGACAATGTCCGCGCCAGCACAATTCGCCCGACACAGTCACCGCGGCCGGCGGCAAGCCGAGCAGACAACGCAACAGCAGGCTCTTGCCGCTGCCGGACGCCCCAAGCAAACCGCAGCGCTGGCCGGCCTCCAAGTCGAAACTGATATCGCGCAGGAGCCGGGCACCAGCCACGCCCAGCGCCAGTCCGCGCACCGCCAGCAGGCTCACGCGCGCTCCTGCAGGCGCTGTTCCAGCTGCAATGCCAGCGCGCGCAAGCCGCCCAGCAGCAGCAACAACACCGCGGTCGGCGCCAGCAGCAGCCACGGCGCCAGCTCCAGATCCTGCGCGCCCTCGGCGAGCAGGCTGCCCAGACTGCCAACGGCTTCGCCCGGTCCGAGCCCGAGGAAGGAGAGGAAGGATTCGATCAACACCGCGTGCGGCACTGCCAGGGTCAGCGCCAGCAACCACGGGCCGAGCAGATGCGGTGTCAGATGATGAGCGAAGCGGCGCCAGCGGGAGATCCCGGCCAGCCGCGCGGCGAGCAGGAATTCGCGTTGGCGCAGGCGCACCGTTTCGGCCCGCAGCAGCCGCGCCACGTCCAGCCACAGATAGCTGGCGATGACCAGCACCAGCGTCAGCATGCCCGGATCGAGTACGGTGATCACGACCACCGCCACCAGCAGCAGCGGCACCCCGGTCAGGGCATCGACCAGACGCATCCCGAGCACGTCGATCCAGCCGCCGGCGAAACCACACAGCGCGCCATAGATGGCGCCGAAGAGTGCACCAGCGAAGGCCGAGGTCAGCGCTACCAGCAGCGACCAGCGGCCCCCGAGGACGGTGCGGGCGAGCACATCACGACCGATCGCATCAGTGCCGAGCGGATGCGCACTGGCCAGTTCGGGTGCCTGCCAGGCCACGCCCCAGTCCGGCGTGATCACATCAAAAGGTGTCAACAGCGGGCCGACCGCGAGGAAGGCCAGCAGCAGCACAAGCGGACTGAGCGCCCAGGCCAGCGCAGGTCCGGGCAGTCGAGCCGCCATCGGGCCTCAGGCCGCCTGCGAGCGGACGAACTCGGTCTGCTCTATCGCCCGTGGCTCACCGAGGAAATGGCCCTGGACGTAGTCGACGCCGCAATCCCGCAGCCAGCTCAGCGAGGTCGCCGTGTCTACGTGCTCGGCAATCACCTGCAGGTCCAGTGCATGGGCCAGGCCGACCAGTGAGCTGATCATCGTCTTGTCACGGTCGGACTCCTCCAGATCGGTGATCAGGCTGCCTTCGAGCTTGACGAAATCGACCGGCAGATGCTTCAGATGCGAGATCGAGCTGAAGCCGGTGCCGAAATCGTCCAGCGCGAAGCGCACGCCGATGTTCTTCAGCGTCTGGATGAAGCGCCGAGCCGCATGCAGGCTGGCGATCTCTGAGGTTTCGGTCACCTCGAAGATGATCCGCTTCGGATCCACGCCCGAGGCCTTGATCTGCTCCTCGATCAACCGCAACACGCCCGGATCCTGCACGGTCAGATTGGACAGATTGATCGTGAAGGCCACGCCCGATTCGTCGCCGAGCGCCTTGAGCCGGCGCAGCGCCTGGTCCAGCACCCACAGGTCGATCTTGTCCATCAGGCCGACCCGCTCGGCCAGCGGCACGAACACGCCCGGGCCGATCAACTCGCCATCGCGGTTTTGCATCCGGATCAGCAACTCATAGATCCGCGGATGCGATGCGGCGCTGTGGCTGGGCACGATCGGCTGCGTCAGCAGCAGGAAGCGATCCTCATCCAGTGCCTCCTTGAAGCGCGCGATCCAGCCCGAATCCAGTTCCCGCGCGATGCGCTGGTCGGCGTCGGCGACATAGACCTGAACCTGGTTGCCGCCTCGGCGCTTGGCATTCTGACAGGCCAGCCGGGCGTGCTCCAGACCGTATTCAGCGCTGGGTGTATCGGCGCTGATCACCGCCACGCCGACTGTAGCCGACAACTGCTGCGGCTTGCCGTAGAGCGGATAGCGGATCTGCTGTACCTGTTCGCGCACCGCTTCGGCCAGTGAATACAGATTGTCCAGCTGGATGCCCGACTGCAGCAGCGCGAAATGGTCGTCTTCCAGTCGCGCCAGCACGTCACCTTCGCGCAGACGCTCTTTCAGGCGCGCCGCCACTTCGGCCAGGATGCGGTCCGACAGCGGTCGACCGCCCTGCTCCTCGATCAGCCGGAAGCGGTCCAGATCGACCAGCAGCAGCGAGGAATAGCCGCCGCGTTCGACGCGCTTGCCGATCTCCTGCCCCAGCGCCTGAGTCAGATGGCGCCGGTTCGATGCCCCGGTCAGCGGGTCGTGCATCATCTCCCAGCGCAATTGATCAACGCTCTTGCGCTCGGAAATATTGCGGAAGACCACTACCGTGCCATCACGCTGGCTGTTGATGTTCAGCGGCACGACGCTGCATTCCACCGGCAGGGCGTCGCCTGGGCGGGTCCAGAAAACGGTCTCCACACTCGCCAGCGCCTTGCCATTGGCGTAAGCCTGACCCAGCGGCGATTCGCTCTCCTCCTGCCGCGCCCCGTCGCCCTGAGCGTAGTGCAGCATTTCGTGCGCTCGCTTGCCGAGCAACTCATCCTGATCGCTGTAGCCGAGCAGACGCAGACCAGTCGGATTGATGAAGCTCAGCCGACCGTCGACATCGACCCCGTAGACCCCGTCGCCGACCGAGGCAAGGATGCCGTCCAGGCGCTGCCGATCGGCCACCACCGCCTTCTGCGTCTCGATCGCTCGCGCCAGCGCCTTGATCCGTGCCAGGGTCAGTTCCAGCACCTCGTTCTTGAACATGCACTCGACCGCGCCGGCGTCCAGGCAACGCTTGATGATGTTGTCCTTGTAACTGCCGGTAATGATCGCAATCGGCAGATCGCGGGTCTCGCTGTGCTCGGACAGCCGCCGGCACAACTCGTCGCCGGTACCGTCGGGCAGGTAGTAATCCACGATCGCCAGATCAAAGGCACCGCTCAACGCCTTTTGCAGACCCTCGGCAAGATTGCCGGCTACCTCGACATCGAAACCGTGGTTGGCGAGCATCTGGCGATAGGCGAAGCGCACGCTCTGGGAATCGTCGACGAACAGCACACGGAGTGAAAAGTGCCGCTCGCCGGCCTCGCCCTCGGCCTTGATCGCGGCGCGCCGCTCGTCCGGCAGGTACTGCCGGATCAGTGCCGGGATGCGCGAAAAATTGGTCCACAGCAACACGCTGGTCTCGCGGCGCCGGCTCAACCAGTCATTCAACTGGTCATTGCGCTCGTGGGTCAACAGCAGTACCGGCAGCGACTGCGCCTCATCGGCGAGCAGACGCTCGAGTACTACCTCGAAGTCCGGCCCGCTGCGCTGCGGCGCGCCCAGCAACAGTAGCCGCAGACCGGCGCGTGCAGCCGGGTTGTCGAGCAGTGCAAGCAGTTCCTGATAGCTGGTGAAGTGCTGGTCGGCATTCAGCCGCGCCGCCGTCAGCGTCCGCTGCAGCAAATGACTGAGCGCCGACGAGCGCTCAACGAGAACGATACCGGTCATTCGGGCCAGCCCGAAGATGCGAAGGCCGAAGCTTAGCGCGGACGGGGGTCGCGGCGAAGGGTTCCGGTCGCAGAAGAGCGAGGGCCCAGGGCTCACAACAGCAAGGGCCCAGGGCCCTCGCCCTTTCCCACCCAGCTACAATCCCATTCCCGATCAAGCGTCAAGGATCCGAAATGCCCTATCCCCAGACCCGGCCGCGACGGATGCGGCGGGATGAGTTCTCGCGCCGATTGATGCGCGAGCACCGGCTCAGCTGTGACGATCTGATCTGGCCGTTGTTCGTTTGCGAGGGCCGCAACCGGCGCGAGCCGGTGGCCTCGATGCCGGGGGTGGAGCGGCTGTCGCTGGACTTGCTGCTGACCGAAGCCGAACGTGCGGTCGAGCTCGGGATTCCGGCGCTGGCGCTGTTCCCCGTGATCGACCCAGCCGGCAAGTCCTTGCTTGCCGAAGAGGCCTGGAATCCGGACGGTCTGGTGCCGCAGGCACTGCGCGCGCTGAAGGCGGCGCAGCCGGACCTGGGGTTGATCACCGATGTCGCGCTCGATCCCTACACCTCTCACGGTCAGGACGGCCTGATCGACGAGGCCGGCTACGTGCTCAATGATGAAACCATCGAGGTGCTGGTCAAGCAGGCGCTCTGCCACGCCGCGGCGGGTGCCGACATGGTCGCGCCATCGGACATGATGGACGGCCGTATCGGCGCGATCCGCGCGGCGCTGGAGCAGGCCGGTCATTCGCTGACGCGGATCCTGGCCTACTCGGCGAAGTATGCCAGCGCCTACTACGGCCCCTTCCGCGACGCGGTCGGCTCCGGCGCCAGCCTGGGCAAGGCCGACAAGCGCACTTACCAGATGGACCCGGCCAACGGCGACGAGGCGCTGCGCGAGATTGCGCTGGATCTGGCCGAAGGCGCCGACATGGTCATGATCAAGCCCGGCATGCCCTATCTGGACATCGTCTGGCGGGTCAAGCAGCGCTTTGGGGTGCCGACCGCGGTGTATCAGGTCAGCGGCGAGTACGCGATGCTCAAGGCGGCGGCGCAAAACGGCTGGCTGGACGAGCGCAAGGTGGTGCTGGAGGCGCTGCTCGGCTGCAAGCGCGCCGGCGCCGATGCCATCCTGACCTACTACGCCCCACAAGTCGCGCAGTGGCTGGCGGAGGAGGCGGAATGAACCTGCGCCCCTATGCCGGAACGATGCCAATCCTGGGCGAGCGCTGCTGGATCGATCCCCAGGCCAGCGTGCTCGGCGACGTCGTGCTCGGTGACGACGTCTCGGTCTGGCCACAGGCAGTGATCCGCGGCGACGTCCATCACATCCGCGTCGGCGCGCGCAGCAGCGTGCAGGACGGCGCCGTGCTGCACGTCACCCACGACGGCCCCTACACCCCCGGCGGCCGACCACTGCTGATCGGCAGCGAGGTCACGATCGGCCACAAGGCGATCCTGCACGCCTGCACCGTTGGCAACGCCTGCCTGATCGGCATGGGCGCGATCCTGCTCGACGGCGTCGATGTCGGCGAACACTGCATGATCGGCGCCGGCGCCGTCGTTTCCCCCGGCAAGCAGATCGAGCCCGGCAGCCTGTGGGTAGGCAACCCGGCCCGCTTCGTGCGCAAGCTCAGCGAGCGCGAGATCGAGTGGCTGCATTATTCGGCGGGGAACTATGTGCGGTTGAAGGATGCCTGGAGGGCTGAGGGTCAGACGAGCCAGAGCGGAGCGCCGAAGGATGTCGGTAAGAGGAACGAACCGCATCGAGAGCAGGGCTGAAGGCTGGGGTCAGAAGGGCAGTTCCAGTGGCACGTCAAGAACGCGTCGGGAGTCGGGAGTCGGGAGTCGGGAGTCGGGAGTGTTATACCACCAGATTCACGTTTGGTGGTATAACTCGATCGTCTCATCAATAGGCTACCGCCATGCGCCTGTGCCGTGAGCTGCCCGTGTCCGCTCAGACTGCGTTTGCTGAGCTGTACGAGATGGTTCAGGTGGCCGAAGCCGCGCGTTCGCCGGCATTCCTGACCGGCAAGATCGCCTGGAAGTCAATCAAGGGCAGGCGCTACGGCTACTGGGCCTTCAAGGAAATCGACGGGCGCAAGCGCGAATATTATCTTGGTCCTGAAAGTCCCGCGATTGCCGCTGTCGAGGCTGCGCGCGTACGGGGTGCGCCGGTACTTGCGCAGATTGCCCGGCAGGCCGCTGCCGCGCTGGCTCTGGGCTGCACGCCGACTCCACCCAAGCACTTCCGCATCGTCAAGCGCCTGGCCGACTATCAGTTCTTTCGCGCGGGCGGGCTGTTGGTCGGTACCCATGCCTTCCTCGCCCTGGGCAATCAGTTGGGCGTCGCGTGGGGTGAAGGCACCCGAACACTGGATCTGGACTTCGCCCACACGGGGCCGGGAGGCAATGTTGCACTCGCGCTGCCCGCCGACCTGCGTGCCGATGCCGCACAAGCGCTGCAGTCACTGGAGATGGGCTTTCTGCCAGCGCTGGGCGGCAGCAAGGGACTGGCCAGCCAATTCGTGAGTGAGCGCGAAGGTGATCTGCGGATTGATTTCCTGACCTCCCAGCGCCGTGACAGCGCCGATGTTGCGGCACCAGAACTCGGAGTCGCTCTGGTCCCGCTCAAGTTCATGGACTACCTGCTCGAACGTCCCGGCCAGAGCATCTTGATCGATCGAGCTGACGGCTGCCTGATCAACCTTCCCGATCCGGCTCGCTATGGTCTGCACAAGCTGATCGTCGCCCACGAACGCGGGGCCCGGCATTCGAAGTACCGAAAGGACCTGCTGCAGGCACTGGCCTTGATTGAATGGCATCTGGAACGGGCCCCCGAGTTGCTGGTTGACGCCTGGTCGGATCTGCTGGCGCGCGGCACCGGTTGGCACGCGCGGGCCGCCGATTCGCTGGACAAGGCGGCACTGGATCACGCCGACCTGGTGCAGTCCCTCCTCAAACGCGTTGGTCGCAACAGTCGGCGACGTTGATGCGGGATGACTGACGCGAAACAATGAGTTCGCCTGCCGTCTCGCCTGCCCTGCTTCCCGCACTCATCTGAGCTACCATGAGATGCATACGCTTGGCGCCCGACCCTCAGCCCCACTGGTCACACTTACGGCTCTGCACTGGAAGTGGCCACTGGAACTGCTCTTCTCACCCTCAGCCCTGACCCCTCAGCCCTGCCCAATGGACACCTACCAACCCGCCCTGCTCCAGACTCTCGAAGCCCAACGCGCGGCGCATCGGCGCTCGCCGTTTGATTACGCCGACCGGGTGCGGCTGCTCAAGCGCCTGCGGGCGGCGGGCAAGCAGCGGGGGGAAGCCTTTGCCGAGGCGATCAGCAAGGATTTCGGGCGGCGCTCCCGCCACGAGACCCTGATCGCCGAAGTGATGATGGTGCTGCACGACATCGACCAGCACTTGCGCATGATGCGGCGCTGGATGCGACCGCGGCCGGTTGCGGCCGACGGTCTGTTCCAGCCGGCCCGCTGCGAGATCCGGCCGCAGGCGCTCGGCGTGGTCGGCGTGGTTTCGCCGTGGAACTACCCGATGCAACTGGCTCTGTTGCCGCTGACCGCGGCGCTCGCGGCCGGCAACCGGGTCATGCTCAAGCCATCCGAACTGACGCCGCGCACGGGCGAGTTGATTGCCGAGCTGGTCACGGCGTGCTTCGAACCCGACGAGGTGCAGGTGTTTCTCGGTGGCCCGGACGTTGCCGGTGCCTTCTCCGCGCTGGCCTTCGACCATCTGGTCTTCACCGGCTCGACCTCAATTGGCAAGCGGGTGATGGAGGCGGCCGCCCGCAATCTGACGCCGCTGACGCTGGAGCTCGGCGGCAAGTCGCCGGTACTGGTCGCGCCCGACTATCCGATGAGTGAAGCAGTCAACCGGATCGTCTCGGGCAAGTTCCTGAACGCCGGCCAGACCTGCATCGCGCCGGACTATCTGCTCGTCCCGCACGACCAGCGCGAGCAATATGTGCGCGCCCTGCAGCAGGAGATCGAGCGCCGCTATCCCTCACTGACCCAAAGCCCCGATTACACGACGATTGTGTCGGACCGCCATCACGCCCGCCTGCAGGGCCTTGTTGATGACGCCGAAACTGCTGGCGCACGTGTGTTCCGGATCAACCCCAGCGGCGAATCATTGCCGGATTCCTCGCGCATCTTTCCGCCGACACTGGTGCTCGACCCCGACCCGAACTCGGTGCTGATGCGCGAAGAAATCTTCGGCCCGGTGTTGCCGGTGCTTGGCTATACGACACTGAGCGAGGCGCTGAGCTACATTGGCCAGCATGATCGGCCGTTGGCAATGTACGTTTTCGACCGCGACCGCGCGCGGGTTGAGCGGGTGCTGGACAGCACCATCGCCGGCGGCGTGGCGATCAATGACACCCTGTTCCACATCGCCCAGAGCAACCTGCCCTTCGGCGGCGTCGGCCCATCGGGCATGGGCCACTACCACGGTCAATGGGGCTTCGACACCCTGTCCAAGCTCAAGCCGGTGTTCCACCAGGCCCGCTGGCACACGATGGGCCTGCTCAACCCGCCCTATCGCAAGCTGGCGGATATGTTGGCGGGGTGGTTGACTCGTTAGTGGGGCAGGGCTGAGGGCTGAGGGCTAAGGGCTGGGGGAGAGCGTCTCGAAGTGGCCCGAATTCTCAAGCGACGATCAAAGGCCCGAATCCCCAAGTTTGCCGCGAAACAGCAAACCTGATGCCTCAGCCCTCAGCCCTGTTCTCAAAGGTCCTCAAGTGCTCAGCCCCGCTTCAAGGCATCCCGAATCTCGGTCAACAGCTTCACCTCCTCGGAAGGCTCGGCCGGGGCGGCGGGGGCGGCTTCTTCCTTGCGCTTCATCCGGTTCATCGCCTTGATCACCATGAAGATGGCGAAGGCGATGATGAGGAAATCGAAGATGGTCTGGCCGAAGGCGCCGTAGTTGAGGGTGACCGCTTCGGTGGCGACCGTGCCATCGGCGGCCAGGACCGCGTCCTTGAGCACAACCTTCAGATCGCTGAAGTTGACTCCTCCGACGAGCAGACCGATCAGCGGCATGATGATGCCGTCAACCAGGCTGGAGACGATCTTGCCGAATGCGGCGCCAATCACCACGCCGACGGCGAGATCGACCACATTGCCGCGCATCGCAAACTCTCTGAATTCCGAAACGATACTCATGGGTAGCGGTCCTTGGACTTGCCTGGCTGAACGATGGCGCACTGTGACGGGGCGCGCCCGGTGGAATCAAGCGACGTTGACTATTGTTGACGTCACCGGCCGGCCTGTCTACCGTGCAGTGCTGCGACGCAAGGGATGACTCGATGATTACACGGCTCGGCTGGCGTGAGTGGGTGGCTCTACCTGCCCTCGGCGTGCGCTCGATCAAGGCCAAGGTGGACACCGGCGCTCGCTCTTCCGCGTTGCATGTGTTGACGGCCGATCGGCTGCACCTGAACGGGTGCCCGCATGTGCGCTTTGCGGTCGAATCGGCCGGTCCCGCCTCGCCCATCGTCGAATCTGTACTGGTGATCGCAGACGAACGCCCGGTGACCGATTCGGGCGGCCACACCACCTTGCGGCCATTTGTCGTCACCACCTTGCAAGTGGGCGCCGACGAGTTTCAGATCGAACTGAACCTGATGCCCAGGCACGGCATGCGATTTCCACTGCTGCTCGGTCGAACTGCGCTCGCCGGCCGCTTCCTGGTCGACTCGGCGGGTAGCTATCTGAGTGGTAAAGGTCTGGCACCACGCTGATTTGACAAGAAAAACAGAGTACCCTAGGGCGGTTTGACTGGATCTTAGAGCCCCAAACCCCGAGGTAAGCCGTGCCATGAAGTTCTACCCCATCAAGTTCTGCCAATTCCTTTGCGTCGCACTCTGCCTGGCTCCGCTATCGGCCAGCGCCGCCGGAATCGCTCATCATTTCAATGGCCGCTGGGGCGCGATGGAGATTTACGACGCCCACTCAACCCTCTCCTTCCGGGTCAACTTGCCGCGTCTGGCCGAACGCGCCTCGCCCTGCTCGACCTTCTATCTGCCGACGGCGGTAATCGGCCTGCGTACCGGCGTGCTCAAGCCCACCGAAACGGCGCTGGCGTGGGACAACAGCCGTTTTCCGGCCGAGGCCAACTGGCCGGCTTCGTGGCAGCGCCAGCACGATTTGCGCAGCGCTGCCCGCAGCTCGGTTCCGTGGTACCTGCAGGATCTGGTCAACCGCCTGGGTCCACAGAAGGTGAAGTCGGAGCTGACCGCGCTGAAGTACGGCAATGCCGACATCAGCAGTGGACTCGATCATTTCTGGCGCAATGGCAGCCTGCAGATCTCCGGCCTGGAGCAGGTGGATTTCCTGCGCGCCCTGCGCGATGGCAAGTTCGGCCTGAACGCGCAGCAGACCCGCGCCCTGCTCGACACGATGGAGCTGGAACGCGCCGATGACTATGTGCTGTACGGCAAGACCGGCTCGTGCAACCGCACCGAGGGCGATGTCTATGGCTGGTTTGTCGGTCTGGTCGAAAAGGCCGGCCAGCCACGGGCCTATTTCGCGATGACGGTCGATGGTGTCTCGGTCGCAGACGTGGCTACGCCGCGACGCAAAGTGGTTATGGACGCACTGGTCGATCTGGGCTTCTGGGCCCAGCCGGCTCCCGTGCTGATGGTTGCCGACGCAGCCGGCAGCGGCGGATCGGTCGAGACCGTTGCCGCCGCGCCAGCGAACGGTGCCGTGATCGCGCCGGCCGCCGCTGCGCCGATCACGGACGGCACTCTCCCTGCACCCGTATCGACCCCAGGCGCCACTGCCGCGGCAATCGAGGCTGTACTCGCCCAGCCCGCCTCCGAAGCGGTCAGCGGCGACAACAACTAGCCAACGCAGTCCCGGCAACCGTGTGCTGCGTTAACGAACTCGCAAGATCTGCTTAACGGCTTCTTAAGTGTTGCCCGGGCAGAATCGCGCTTGCATCGTCATACGTTGCGCACTCCTTCGGTTCCATGGGCACATTGCTTCAATCGGGGCAGTAAACTTCAGCCCAGTCGTGGTGGATTCCCCAACCTCACCTCGTCTGGGCTTTTCTTTTGCCCGAATGCAGGCAACTCCACTGATCGAACTTCTTCGGCATGGGTAACTTGAGCCCACCCTCGGGTGGTTCGAGCGATTCAGACTGCTGTTTCAACGGGTCTAGCGGTTGAAGGGCTCAGGGCACAGGGCCCAGCAAGGTCCAGAGCCAACTTGAAAGTTCCACACTCGCCTCACGTTCGCTCTGGAGTGGGCCCTGAGCCCTGGGCCCTGAGGCCTCGCAAGTTCCTCAAGAAATCAGATCAACTTGCACCTGACTCGACATTGCACTGCCCGCTGGACCACCAAGCACGCTAGACTCCCAGCCCATGCGCGTACTCGTCATCGAAGACAATTCCGACATCGCCACCAACATCGGCGATTATCTTGAGGACCGCGGCCACACGGTGGACTTCGGTGCCGACGGCATCACCGGTCTGCACCTGGCGGTGGTCAATGAATACGATGTGCTCGTACTTGACTTGATGCTGCCTGGCATGGACGGTCTGGAGTTGTGCCGCAAGCTGCGCCAAGAGGCGCGCAAGCACACGCCGGTGCTGATGCTGACGGCGCGCGACAGCCTGCAGCAGAAGCTGGCCGGCTTCGAGACCGGCGCCGATGACTACATGGTCAAGCCCTTCGCGCTGCAGGAACTGGAAGCGCGGCTGCAGGTGCTGGTCCGGCGCAGCAAGCCGCAGCAGGCGCGCATCCTCAATGTGGCTGACCTGAGTTTCAATCTGGACACGCTGGTCGTGACCCGGCAGGAGAAGAGCATCCAGCTCAATCCGATCGCGCTCAAGATTCTGCAATGCCTGATGGAGGCCAGCCCTTCGGTGGTTACCCGGCAGGAACTGGAAATGCGCGTCTGGGGCGAAGAACTGCCCGACAGCGATTCGCTGCGGGTCCATATCCACACGCTGCGCTCGGCGATCGACAAACCCTTCGACCAGGCGCTGCTGCAGACCCGTCACGGCATTGGCTATCGCCTCGTCGACCCCCAAGCCGCCGCTTAGACGCCACCGCAGACGTCTACGCAGT
>DAIMJK010000032.1:16014-16278 GCA_036722245.1 Lysobacterales bacterium | reverse complement strand
GGCGTGGCGGCGGATCAGTACACGCGCTTTCCGTGCGTGGCGCAGACCGATCATGGCGGCAACTTCCGCTATCGGGCGCGGATCGAGAACGCCGGCAACCTGAATCTGGACGACTACTACCTGTACGACCTGCTGCCCTTTGTCGGCGATACCGGCAGCGGCGGACCGCTGGCCACGACCGCGCGTGAATCGCGCTATCGACCGGAACTGACCGGCCCGGTGGTGATCGAGAGCTCCAGCTCGGCCGCTTCCACCCCGCTGGTC
>DAIMJK010000032.1:0-16004 GCA_036722245.1 Lysobacterales bacterium | reverse complement strand
CAACAGCGCCTGCAACCCCGGCGTCTGGGTGCTGGCAGGTGCAGTCGCCGACTTTGCCGAGGTCACCGCCTTCCGCATCAGCGATTTCTCCGGTGGCGATTTCGAGCCGCTGGAACTGATCACCTACAGCGTGCCGATGCGCGCACCGCTGACCGGCGGACCACCGTCCATCATTGGCAACCCGGTCGTCTTCAATCCGAGCTGGAACAGCTTCGCCCACGTCGCACGCGAGGCCAGCCCTGGCAACAACGGTCCACTCTTGCAGGTGGCCGAGCCGCCCAAGGTGGGCATCGTCCTGCCCGAGCGCTATCGGCTCGGCAATCTGGTCTGGCTGGACCGCAACAACAACGGCATCGCCGAGGTTGGCGAAGACGGCATCGATGGCGTGCAGGTCAGCCTGTGCGTGGATGACGACGGCACGGCCGGCCCCAGCGGCGGTGACAGTCTGGTCGCCGTCGATGTCACCGCCACATTGGCCGGCAACGCCGGCAAGTACGCCTTCGACACCCTCGAACCAGGCAGCTACTACCTCGCGATCGCCGATGGCCAGCCGGCGCTGGCTGGCCTGACCAGCTCGACCCAGGGCGAATCGGCCACGCCCGATGGGGATGTGGACAACGACGACAATGGCTTTGGGCCATCGGGTCCCAGTTGCGCCGGCAGCGCCATCCGTTCCGGCCCGGTGACACTTGGACCGAACGGCCTGAGCGAGCCGGTCAACGAGACGCTGCGCGCCGACAGCGTTGTGGATGATGACAACGACGGCAACGCGGTTTACGCCGATGGTCTGTCGAACTACAGCGTCGACTTCGGTTTCGCACCGCTGATCGATCTGGGCGACCTGCCCGATACCGGTCCAGGCACCGGGCCGGGTAACTACCGCACCCTGCTCGCCGATGGCGGCGCGGTGCACGGCATCGTCGCCGGGCTGCGCCTTGGCGCCTGCAATGATGCCGAGATCGACGGCCAGCCCGCGGTCGGCGCCGATGGCGATGATGCCGGTGCCGGCTACTTCACCGATGGCGTCTGTACCGTGGCCGGTGATGATGAGGATGGCGTCGACCTTGGCGATCTGGCCGGCTTGAGCGTATTTGCTCCGGCCATTGTCAGAATCACCGCGACCAATCTGACCGCCACTGACGCGACCGCCTGCGGCTATATCGATTTCAACAACGACGGCGAATTCAGTGCCGGCGAGTTCGCGGGCGTGAGCGTGCCGAGCGGGAGCAACAACGCCACCTTCAGTCTGGACTTCGGCCCGGTTCCGCCGGGCAGCAATGGCCTTCGCTACGCGCGCTTCCGGCTCAGCACCGACCTGACCTGCAGCAGCGTCAACGCCAACGGCCCGGCGCTCGATGGCGAGGTCGAGGATTATCGGATCGAGATCGCGCTGCCCACCGACTTCGGTGACCTGCCGGACGTGTACGGCACGATCCTGGCCAGCAATGGACCGCGCCATCCGATCCGTCCGGACCTGCAACTGGGGCTGTGCGTCGACGCCGAAGTCGACGGCCAGCCGAACGCGCTGGCGCTCGGCGATGACATTGCGATCGGAAGCTTCCAGCAGGGCGATTGCAGCGCTGGCGACGACGAGGACGGCGTCGCCCTGACCAGCCTCAACCAGCAGATCGGCGCGCCCGCGGAATTGCTGGTCGACGTGGTCAACAACACCGGTGTGAATGCCACTTTGTGCGGCTTTGTCGACTGGAACGGCAATGGCAACTTTACTGACGTGGTCGGCGGCACGCCGGAAACGGCCAGTCTGGTCGTCCCCAGTGGTGGCGGCGGCACGCTGGCGCTCAACTTCGGCACCGTACCGCAGCAGGCGCTGATCGGCACCACCTACGCCCGCGTGCGCCTGAGCACCGACCCGGGCTGCTCGCCGGTGGGCGGCGCCAGCGATGGCGAAGTGGAGGACTATCTGATCACCATCACGGCCACCGATCTGGGCGATCTGCCCGACAGCTACCAGACCCTGCTGGCCAGCAATGGCGCGGTCCATACCATCGTGCCCGGAGTCCATCTGGGTGCCAGCGTGGACGCCGAAACCGATGGCGTACCCAGTGTCAACGCCGACGGGGACGATCTGACCGGCATCGATGACGAGGACGGCGTCACCCACAACAACCTGTTCGGAAATGAACTGATTGCCGGGCGCGACAACCCGGTCCAGGTGACCGCCTCGGTGCCCGGTTTCCTCAATTGCTGGTACGACTGGAATGACAACGGCAACTTCGGCGACCCGGGCGAGTACGTCTTTGCCGATGTGCCGCTGACCGCCGGCCTCAACAACCTGAGCGTGACCGCGCCCTTCAGTGCCGCCGGCGCTGACCGCATCTACCTGCGCTGCCGCTTCACCACCGGCCCCGGCCAGGCTGTCCAGCCCTTCGGCAGTGCACCCAACGGTGAGGTGGAGGATTACGTGGTGCCGCTGGTCACGGTCGACATGGGCGATCTCCCGGATGCCTTGCCGGGCACGTCTGCCGGTGACTACCAGACCCGTCGTGCCGACAACGGCGCCGAGCACGTGCTGCGGCCCGATGGTCCGCGCTTCGGCGCGCTGGTCGATGCCGAGCCGGATGGCGCACCTTCGGTGGGAGCCGACGGCGATGATCTGGCCGGCAGCGACGACGAGGACGGCATCAATGTCACCAATCTGACTTTCGTGGCCGGCGCAGCCGCGGTGGTGGAGTTCACCGCCAGCAACCCGAATGCCGCCAACGCAACCGCATGTGCGTACATCGACTGGGACGGCGATGGCGATTTCGACGCCACCGTTGGTGGTGCGCCGGAAGCGCTCAGTGTGGTGGTGCCCGCCGGCGCCAGCAATGCGATTTTCAGCTTCGACTTCGGCACCACCCCGACCAACGCCGTGCAGGACAGCTATGCCCGCTTCCGCATCAGCACTTCGGCTTGCGCGCCGGACGGCATCGTCAGCAACGGCGAGGTGGAGGACTATCCGATCCGGGTGCTGCTGCTGGATCTGGGCGACCTGCCCGACACTACCCCAGGCATCGGCAACAGCGACTACCAGACGCTGCTTGCCAATGGTGGCCCCTCGCACGTGATCGTCGACGGTATCCTGCTTGGCGCGGCGGTCGACTTCGAACCCGATGGCCAGCCCAATCTGACCGCCGATGGCGACGACACCAACGGCGCTACCCCGGACGACGAGGACGGGGTCAATCAGGCCGACCTCAACGCATTGTTCCGCACCGGTCCGGCGCAGATCCCGGTCAGCGTGACCAATACCGGCGGTCTGGGTCCGGTCAACGTCTGCGGCTTCATCGACTTCAACGCCGATGGCGACTTCGATGACGGCGTCGCAGGTCCCGGTGGCTACAGCGAAACGGCCGGCCCGGTCGCGGTCGCCGATGGCACCGTGGCCACCATCGTACTGCTCGACTTCGGCACCGTACCGGCCGACGCCGACCTGGACAGCTATGCCCGCTTCCGTGTCAGCACCGACCCCACCTGCAATCCGAACGGCAGCGCGCCGAACGGTGAGGTCGAGGACTATGCGTTGTCGGTGATCCCGCTGGACCTGGGCGATCTGCCCGAGAATGGCGGCAACTGGGCCACCACGTTGGCCAACGATGGTCCGCGCCATGTAATTTTCCCGCAGATCTTCATGGGAGCGACGGTCGACGCCGAACTGGATGGCCAACCGAGTCCGAATGCGGACGGCGACGATCTGAACGGCGTGCCCGATGACGAAGACGGCGTCGATGTCGCCAGCCTGCGTTTCGTTGCCGGACGCACCACGACGGTCCCGGTCACGGTCACCAACACCACCGGTCAGCCGGCCCAGTTGTGCGGCTTCGTCGACCTGGATGCCGACGACAGCTTCATCGGCGCGACCGAGATTGTTTCGGTGACCGTGCCGAATGGCAGCGTCGCCAGCGTGGTCAATCTGGCCTTCCCGGTGCCGCTGAGCGTGCGCACCGGAGCCAGCTATGCCCGCTTCCGCTTCTCGACAGACGGCGGCGAGTGCAGCCCCAACGGACTGGCCAGCGATGGCGAAGTGGAAGACTACCTGGTCGAACTGGTGGCGCTGGACATGGGCGATCTGCCCGACACCGGCCCCGGCACCGGCCCCGGCAACTATCAGACCCTGGCCGCCGACAATGGCCCGTCACACGTGATCGTCGAGGGCCTGTTGCTCGGTGCGACGGTCGACAACGAAGGCGACGGCCAGCCCGGCCCCGGCGCCGATGGTGACGATCTGACCGGAACCCCGGATGACGAAGATGGCGTCGCCGCCGACCAGCTGATCCTGCTGGCCGGGCTCAACGGCAGCATCGAGGTGTCGGCCACCAACCTCTCCGGTCTGGGCAGCGCCAATGTCTGCGGCTTTGTCGACTTCAACGCCGATGGCGACTTCAATGATCCGGGTGAGATCGCCGGGCCGGTCGCGGTGGCCGACGGCAGCGCTGCGACCATCGTCACGCTGGATTTCGGCACGGTGCCCTTCGACGCCGCCACCGAAACCTATGCGCGCTTCCGCATCAGCACCGACGCGGACTGCAGCCCGGTCGGCGAAGCCCCCAACGGCGAGGTCGAGGACTACGTATTGCGGATCGCCCGACGTGATTTCGGCGACCTGCCCGATACCGGTCCGGGGACCGGGCCGGGCAACTACCTCACCCTGCTGGCAAACGGCGGTGCGGCCCACGAAATCGTGGCCGGCCTGTTCATGGGTGCCACCGTCGATCAGGAAATCGACGGCCAGCCCAGCATCGGGGCCGACGGCGATGACAACAACGGCCCCACCCCGGACGATGAGGACGGCGTCAGTCAGGCCGATCTGGACAGCCTGCGTCTGGGCAGTCCGGCCAACATCAGCGTGATCGCGACCAACACCACCGGCAATCCGGCGCGGCTGTGTGGCTACATCGATCACAACCGCGACGGTGACTTCGACGACGCCGGAGAGCAGGCCGAAACACTGGTGCCCAACGGCAGCATCGCGCAGAGCTTCACGCTCGCCTTCGGCCCGGTACCGATCGATGTGGCCCAGGGGCCGACCTACGCCCGTTTCCGCCTGCAAAGCGCGCCCTGTGCACCGAACGGGCTGGTCGATGATGGCGAGGTCGAGGACTACACGGCCATGATCGGCAGCGGCGAGATGAGCCTGGGCGATCTGGTCTGGGAGGACATCGACAACGACGGTCGGGTCGGTCCCGGCGAGCCCGGTCTGGCCGGCGTGCCGGTGGAGCTGTACCTCGATGCCGACGACAACGGCGTGCCGGACGGACCGGCGATCGCCAGCCAGGACACCGATGCCAACGGCAACTATCTCTTCACCGAGCTGGTGCCCAATACCTACATCGTCTGCATTGATGCGCCGGTGACCTACGTGACCTCCACCGGCACCGGCCGGCGTTACGCACCAGTCGGCCCATTTGAGCCGGCACCGGACCCGGATGATGATGTCAACGACGACGACAACGGCAGCATCGTCGGACCCGCCACCCGTCTGTGCACACTTCCGGTGACGCTGAGCTTCGGCCAGGAGCCGGTCGACGATGGCGACGACGACAACAACTCCAACCTGTCGGTCGACTTCGGGCTGGTCTACAACTTCGATCTGGCCTTGCGCAAGACGCTGGGTCCGGCCCAGCCAGTCAACGTCAATGTCGGTGAGGAGGTGCACTACGTCATCACGGTGTACAACCAGGGCACGGTGGAAGCGCGCAACATCGTGGTCACCGACTATGTGCCGCTGGGCCTGGTGCTGAGCGATCCGAACTGGACACCCGGCGTTGGCAACCGGGTCACCCGGACCATTGCCGGGCCACTGTTGCCGGGCGACGAGATCAGCATCAACCTGACCCTGCGCGTGACCGGCGAGGCCATCGTCGGTCCGTCGGTCAATATGGCGGAGATCAGCGCGGCCGAGGACGGCGATGGCAACCAGCCGCTCGATATCGACTCGAACATGGACGACGACCCGGACAATGACGGCGAGATCATCGAGGATGAGATCAACAACGAAGGTGGTGACGAAGACGACAGTGACATCGCGACGGTGTTCGTCAGCGCCCAGCCGGTGCCGATTGGCGGTCTGGCCCTGCTGTTTCTGGCTGGCAGCCTGCTACTGCTCGGTCGGCGGACGCTGCTGCGGCAAGCTGTGATGGTGCGTCGCCAGCGCTAGTCGTCACATATATTTCTGCGACTTCGATCTGGTTTGCGAACGGCTGGTGGGTTGCTGAGGCGGTAGCTACGGCTACACCGCTTTTGCGCAGTAGCGCACACCCGCCAGGCCGTCATAATCCGCATCCTGCGTCCACAAGGTCGCGCCAAACTCCTGCGCCATGCTGTACATCGCCGCGTCTGCCATCGCCAGCTTGAACCGGTTTGCGACCCCGGATGCCGCAATGGCGCGGGCATCGGTGAAATCCAGCACGCGCCCCCGCCGCATCACGTCGAGGCTTTGCGCAACCAACGCTGGCGGCAGGGCTCGGCAAAGAATCTTGTGCACTTCATACAGCGCGATGGTGGGCACCAACAGACTGTAGCGATTTTCAATGGCATCGGCGAACAAATCTGCACGTGGTGAATCTTGCAGATACTCAATCCAGCCAGAGGAATCAACCAGGTTCATCAAAGCTCTCGATCTGGTTCTTTCTCGGGCTCGATGTTGCCCAGATCGAAGTCCTTGAGCATGCCTCGAAAAGCGCTCATGGGTAGCTCTGGCTTGATCACCAGTTCGCCCTCTCGAAGCTCGAAGTGGATGTGTGAACCCGGTTTGATGCCGAGTTTGGCGCGCATGGCGGCGGGCAATGTGACCTGCCCCTTGCTGGAAACGACCGCCTCAACGGATCGCATGGTTTGCTCCTTTGCCCCAAATTGGGTGAAAAGATTCAAAAGTAAAGCAGTGGCGCGAGTAAAGCAATGCTTAAAGTAAAGCGAGCTGTCTACCGCCTGAGTTAGGCGAGGAACTGTAGGAGGCTGCTTGCAGGCGATGTGAGGGCCGCAGGCCCGCCAACGGCGCAGCCGGCGAGGGAGCGCCTTGCAGCATTCCCTGGCCAAAGCCAAGAGCAAAAGCATCGCCTGCAAGCAGCCGTCATGCTCAGCGCCAACCCGGATCGGCGAGCGCCTGCCGCAACTGCCGCAGTGCCTGCTCGTCCTCGCTGCTCCAGCCTTCGCCGAGCAGGCGCTTGCGCTGTTCGCTCAGATTCAGCGCGCGGGCCGGGTCAAGTGATTGGTGGTATTGGATCAGGAAGGCCAGCGCATCGGGGCTGAGTGCGGCATCGGGGCCGAGCGCGTCGACGAGTTCGTCGATGCGTCCATCGGCCGGGGCGAGAGTCAGCAGCATCCGTCCAAACTGGCCGCCCAGATCCATCCGCAGGCCCAGATCCTGGCCGGCCTCGGCCAGGCGGTAGGCCTTGTCCATTCGCGTCAGCGCCGTGTCGGTGTCATTTCGGTGCTGTGCCTCGGCGGCCTGGACTGCGGCCAGCGCCGGCTGCAGCGGTACCAGTTCGGCGCCCTGCACCAGTTCGGCCGCCTGCGCAATCGCCTCCGTGGCCTGCTCCAGGCGATCGGTCGCCAGCATGGTCTGAGCCAGCGCGAGCAGACTGCGCGCCTGGCCAAGGGGTTCGGCCAGCGCGTCGTAGGTCGCTGCGGCCCGCGCCAGCAATTCGGCGGCCAGTGTGCCGTTGCCGAGCGCGTGTTCGGTCTGGCCCTGGGCGAGCAAGGCCGCGGCCAGGCCCGATCGATGGTCGCGTTCGAGGGCCAGCGCGTGGGCAAGCGCTGCCATCTCGCGCGCCTCCTGCAGGCGCCCGAGGCGGCGCAAGGCCGCGGCCAGATCGATGCGGGCCTGCGACTCGAGCAGCGGATCACGGTATTCCTGCGCGGCGACGAGCACGCGCTGTTGATGGGCGAGCGCCGATTCCCAGCGCCCGCGCGCCATCTCGATGTCGGCCAGCGCGCTCAGGACCTGCGCCACCTGCAAGGGCAACTGCAAGGCCTGACGGATCGCCAGCGCCCGCTCCAGCGCCGCCCCTGCCTCGTCATGCCGGCCCTGGTCACTGTAGAGATGGCCGAGGTTCTTCCACGCGGTGGCCTCGTTGTAACGATCCTGCGCGCCCTCGAAGTGCGCCAGCGCGGCGCGGAAGTGCGCCTCGGCGGCGGCATAGTCACCCTCGTTGGCGGCGAGGATCGCCAGATTGCCGGTCGCGTTGGCGACGTAGTCGGCATTGCCCTGGGCGGTGTAGTTGGCCAGCGCGCGCTCGTACCAGCTGCGTGCGGCCTGTTTGTCGCCCTGACGCCAGGTCAGCGTGCCGGAGACCATTTGCACCGCCGCCTCCATTGCCACGTCCCCGCTGGCCTGCGCCGCGGCGAGCAACTCGCGGTGGAGCTGATCGGTGCGCTCCCAGTCACCCAGCCGCCGGGTCACCAGGGCGAGGTGGTACTTCGCCTCCAGCAATTCCGGTGCGGCGGCCAGCACCGTGTCGAAAAAGCGCATCGCATCCTCGTGGCGACCGCGCAGCCGCGCATCCAGGCCGCGTGCGAAGGCTTCGTTGATGAAGGGATCGTCGGTCAACAGACTGCGGCGGGCGCGACCGGCGCCCTGCCAGCGGGCCAGCGATTGCTCGAGCGAGGCGGCCAGCCGATCGCCAGCGGCGACCGCAAGCACTGCGATGTCGGCACCCTCGAACTGCAGGGCGAGGGCGGCATCGTCGGCGTCGACCGAGTGCAGGTCGAGCCGATAGCTGTCATCCAGCCGCGACAGGCGCGCGCTCACGACGCGATCGGCCCCGGCGCTCAGGCGCAGCACGCGCGCCTGGGCCCGGGGGTCGGCGGCATCCGGGTAGCGGGTCAGCGTCGCCAGCACCGTGCTGCTGCTGACCAGCGGCACGCCCTCGTCGGCCAACGCACTATCGATCAGCGGCAGCAGGCCGAAGCGCACCCAATCGAGCTCGCCATCGCCGGTGTCATTGTGGATCGGCAGCAGCGCCACCCGCACCGTCTGGACCGGCGCATCGGGGCCACGGGCAGGCCAGACCCACCACAGCACAGCGGCCGCCAGCAGCAGTCCAGCGACCAGCCAGCCGGTCGGCGGCCAGCTTCGCCGCGTTGAACCGGCGGCTGCATTCGCGCCAGAGGCCGCCTCCCGACCGACCGGCGCCGATGACTGCGGTACGTGCCGCACCGGCTGATCAAAGCGGTAACCCACGCCGTAGACCGTCGCGACATAGGCCTCCGGGTCGGCGTCTCCCAATGCCTTGCGCACCCTGCTGACTGCCTGCGGCAGGGCCGCGTCCGACACCGGTCGCGCCTGCCAGACTTCGTGCCACAACTCATCCTTGTCGACGACCCGGCCGGCGTGGCGCATCAGGTACACCAGCAGGTCGAAGGCGCGCCGCTCGATCGCCACCGGCTGGCCGGCCAGCAACAATTCGCGGGCGGCGGGTCGCACCTCGATCGGCCCGCAGATCAGCGCCGGCGCGGGTTCCACGTCAGCATGGTCTGAAGGCGATGGTCGTTGGTCAGGCATGGCCGGATCAGTCTAACGCGGCGCCGTCAGAACTCGGTCAGACTCCCGTCAAGCCCTCCCGCCCTGCATTGGCTACGGTCCGGATGTCACCACTGCCAAGGCTCACCGATGACCATCGCCCGTTTACCGTGGGTCGTGCTCCTTGTGGGCGCGGGATTGTGCGCCGGCCCGTTCGCACGGGCTGGCGCCGAGCCGGACCACCCGACCGGCTTCACGCTGCCGCCGCTGAGCCTCGATCCGGGCTTCGCCGGCGACGGCACGCTGACGCTGCAGATCCAGCAACGCGACTACGCCCGGATCGGGCTTTTCGAGCCCTCGGGAGAGATGGTGCTGTTTGGGGATTCCGACGACGGCCATCCCTCCACCGGCGATGCGGTCATGCAGCGCCTGGCGATAGACGGAACGCCGTACGATCCATACCGCTTCAGTGCGCAGAGCTTCGGCTGTGGGGTTCCGCGGGCCTTCTTTACCGGCATGCGCCTGTCCAGCGGCAACTATCTGGGCGGCGGCTTCGTGCAGGACGGATGCGGCGGCCTGCCGCGCTGGTTCAACGCCCTTGAGATCTCTCCCCAGGGCCAGTTGCAACACATCTACGATCACGTGGTGTTCAACAATCAACTGGCCTACGTGTGGGCACTGGCCGAGCAGGCCGACGGTCGTATCGTCGCCGCCGGGCAGGTATCCACGAATGGATTCGAGCCCACCAGTTTCGACTTCGGGGTGGCCCGCTTCCTGGCCGACGGCACGCTGGACACGAGTTTCGCCAACGGCGGCATGTACAGCTTCGACCTGATGGGATTGCGGGATCGCGCGGTCGACATCGTCATCGATCCGCTCGGTCGTATCCTGGTGGTGGGCTATGCCACCACAACCGCGACCGATCGCGACATTCTGATCATCGCGCTGGATGCCAACGGCGCCATCGACGAGAGCTTTGGCGTCGATGGCATCTTTCGCTACGACCGTGCCGGAGGTTTCGACTCGGTCGAGTCCGCGGTACGGCATCGGGACGGTCGCATCCTCGTGGCCGGAACCACCAGCCCCAGCCCGGACGTTCGGGAGTTCAGCATCCTGGCGGTCAATCCGAACGGCACGCTGGACGAAAGCTTTGGCCAGGACGGGCTGGTCACGGTCGATTTCGGCTCCCAGACGGCCCAGGCCTACGCGATCACGGTGGGCCCGAACGCACTCATCCATGTCGCCGGCTCCGCCGAGATTGGCGGCAGCGGTGTGGACTTCAACGAGGTCGCGGTCGCCGTGTTGCGCGCGGAAGGACACCTGGACAGCCGCTTCAACGGCGGCAACGGGCTGACTTTCTCGTTCGGCGGCCTGCCCCGGGACTTTGCCCGCGGCATCGACGTGGACCACGTAGGCGGCCGCATCCTGATCACCGGCTTCACCAGCAACAGCACCGGCACGCAGCACCTGATGGCTGCGGCGCGGCTGATCGGACTGGATCCGCAGTTGTTCCGCGACGGCTTCGAGGCGCCCGACTGAAACAAAGCCCTCCCCCGCGTCCGCGGAGGAGGGCTGGTGCAGTCGGGCTGACAAAGCCCAGATGCAGGTGGAGCCTACAGCGAGTAGTACTGCTGGAACTCGATCGGGTGGGTGTGCATGCGCAGGGCGGTGACTTCCTTCATCTTGAGGGCGATGTAGCCATCGATGAAGTCGTCGCTCATGACGCCGCCGGCCTTCAGGAACTCGCGGTCCTCGTCCAGCGCGCGCAAGGCCTGGTCGAGGGCGTGGCAGACGGTGGGAATGGCCTTCTCTTCTTCCGGCGGCAGGTCGTACAGGTCCTTGTCCATCGGCGCGCCGGGCTCGATCTTGTGCTTGATGCCGTCAAGGCCTGCCATCAGCAGCGAGGCGAAGCTGAGGTAAGCCGGGCCGGTGGAGTCCGGGAAGCGTACCTCGATGCGGCGGCCCTTCGGATTGGAGACCCAGGGTATGCGGCAGGAGGCGGAGCGGTTGCGGGCCGAGTAGGCGAGCAGCACCGGTGCCTCGAAGCCCGGAACCAGGCGCTTGTAGCTGTTGGTGGTGGCGTTGGTGAAGGCGTTGATGGCGCGGGCGTGCTTGAAGACGCCGCCAATGTAGTAAAGCGCTGTCTTGGACAGACCGCCGTACTCGTTGCCGGAGAACAGGTTCTTGCCGCCCTTGGCAATGGACTGATGCACGTGCATGCCGCTGCCGTTGTCGCCGACGATCGGCTTGGGCATGAAGGTGGCGCTCATGCCGTGCTGGTGGGCGACGTTGCGCACCACGTACTTGAGCATCAGCATCTCGTCCGCCTTGCGGGTGAGCGAGTTGAAGCGGGTGCCGATCTCGCACTGGCCGGCCGTGGCGACTTCGTGGTGATGCACCTCGACTTCGATGCCCATCGCCTCCAGCGTCAGGCACATCGCCGCGCGCAGATCCGACAGTGAGTCGACTGGCGGAACCGGGAAATAGCCGCCCTTGATGCCGGGGCGGTGACCGGAGTTGCCGCCCTCGTACTTCCTGGCCGAGCTCCAGTGGCCTTCCTCGGATTCGATCTCGTAAAAGGCGCCCTGCATGTTGACGCCATAGCGCACGCCGTCGAATACGAAGAACTCGGGCTCGGGACCGAAATAAGCGGCATCGCCGACGCCACTGGCCTTCAGATACGCTTCGGCGCGCTTGGCCACGCCACGCGGACAGCGGCCGTAACTCTGCATCGTCGAGGGCTCTAACACGTCACAGCGCAGGATCAGGCTGGGTTCTTCGGAAAACGGATCGAGCACCGCACTGGCGGCTTCAGGCAGCAACACCATGTCGGACTCGTTGATCGCCTTCCAGCCGGAGATGGACGAGCCGTCGAACATCTTGCCGTCTTCGAACAACTCTTCGTTGAGGGTGCTGACGGGATAGGCGACGTGGTGTTCCTTGCCGAGCATGTCGGCGAAGCGCAGATCGAGAAACTTGACGCCATTTTCCTTGGCGAGTTTTTTGACTTTGTCCAGAGACATCTGTGACTCCTGCGGTCGGTTGGGGTCGGGAAGGTGCCTGCCAGTATGGACCTCATTCGTCGTCGCGGACGTCGGGTCGAGTTGGGGTTGGCACCGTCCTTTGCTCAAAGCAACTGTCGTGCCAGCGGCCATCAGGTCCCGACGCCGCGCTCGGAACGCGTCGTGCTGCGGTGCAGCAAGCGGGCTCCTAACCGAGAAAGTCGAATTGCTGCACCAGGATGACCCAACTTGCACCAAGTTGGTTCAGCGCGATATGGAACCCCGAGTTGTACTCGGGCAGTGATACCAGGCGACGCGATACACTCGCCTGGGGCGATGAAGTCGATCGCAAGCTCAAGGACACGTCGCTGCGCGACGGCCCGAGTACAACTCGGGGTTCCGTTCGCAGCCCATTGCTCAGGGCTCAGACTGGCGCCGGATTCATGAAATCCAGGGTCTGCGGATTGAAATTGGCCAGATTCGGGAAGATCGCGCCCAGATCGCTTGCGCCCAGTCCCATCCACTGCGCCAGCGCGGCGGCGTATTGGTCCATCGCGGTGGTCGGTATCATCTGGCCGCGGTTGAAGCAGTCCGGTCCGTTGAGGGTCTGATCCGGGAAAGTCCCGTACAGGCGTCCGCCGCGGACCGAGCCGCCCATCACCATCTGCACGCTGCCCCAGCCGTGGTCGGAGCCGTCGCCGTTGGAGTTCAGGGTGCGGGCGAATTCGCTCATCGTGAAGGTGGTGACGTTGTTCTCCATGCCGATCTCTTCCAGGCCGCGATAGAAGGCGCCCAGTGCGCGCGAGACCCGGCGCAGCAAGCGCGGCTGGCCGGTATCGGGCATCTGCGCGGCGTGGCTGTCGAAGCCGCCGAGGCTGACGAAGAAGATGCTGCGCTGATGGCCGAGCGCCCCCCGCACCTTGATCAGTCGCGCCACCATCGCCAGCTGCTCGGCGAGCGAGTTGTTGCCGTCGGCGGCGAGGTTGTAGCCGGCCACGATCTGATCGTCGGCGAGCGCGCGGAAGGGCGTGGTCAGCAGCGACGGATTGTCCGGGTTGGCGCCGGTGATCTGGGCCTGGATCGCCGCCGACAGGTCCATCGCCCGGTTCATCGTGGTGGCGTGCTCGATCTGGAAGGGATGACTGCCGGGATTGCCGAGCAGGCTGCACAGGGCGATTTCCTGCGCCTGGGTGTCGGCGCCGGAGCCGCAGGCGTCGAAGCCGCTGAGCGAAGTGGTGCCGGAGCAGTTGGCGAAGTTCTGGCCGACGGTCAGACCGGCCACGGCGTTGCCGTTGTTCGGGTTGCCGCAGCTGTTCATCCGGTACGGCAACACATCCTGGCCGACCATGAACTGGCTCGCGCCGGAGAAGGAGATGTTCATCGGCAAGGTCTTGCTGCCGCCGGAGATGGGGCCGTTCTGGCCGAACACACGGTCGGCGAGCTGACCACCCCAGCCAAAGCGGAAATTGGGTGCGGCCTGGCCCTGGTGCCAGAGCTTGGTCTGATCATTGTGCGAGTACAGCTGCGGCGGCTTGGCCACGGTCGGGTCGTTGAAGGTGGCCTTGGTCACCGGCTCGATCAGCGTGCCGACGTTGGCGATCCAGGCGACCTTGCCTTGACTGGTCAGGCTGGCCAGACCCGGCATTGCGGACAGCACGCCGTTGCGATCCACCCCGTCCCAGTCGGCGCAGGCCGGATGCAGCCCATAACCGTGTCCGCCCGGCAGACCCTGCATGGTCAACGGCAACAGCGCGCCCTGGGCGATGCCGAGTGGGCCGTTGGTGCCGCTGTAGGTGCCGCCACGCGAGCTGGAATAGACGTTGTAGCGGTCGCTGTCGGACGGGATCAGCCAGTTGAAGGCGTCGTTGCCGCCGCCCAGATAGACGCAGACCAATGCCCGATAGGCGCCACCGCCGCCTTCCTGGGCGAGTGCGGCATTCATCAGCCGCAGCTGAGGCAGCAGCGACAGCGCCGAGCCACCGGCCAGGGTGCCAGCCAGCCGCTTGAGAAAATTCCGGCGCGCTTCGCGTTGCAGACGTGACATGGGTGCTCTCCTTCTTACTTCTGCACGGCGAATTCGGGCGAGAACAGGATCACCCGCAGCAACTGACGGATGCGGTCGATGCGGTTGGCATCGGTGGTCGGCGGGTTCTGGCTGGTCAGCATGGTGATCAGCGTGCTACGCATGCTGCTCGACATGCTGCCGTACATCAGGCGCAGGTTCAGCTCGTCGACCAGTTGGCCATAGGTGGAGGCATTGGCCGGGGTGATGATCGTGATCAGGCGCGAGTAGTTCACCAGCGGCCGGGTTGGCGGCGGATTGTTCGAGCCGAGGTAGTAGTCGACGATGCGCGAGCGGATGGTGTTGTTCATCCGCGTCACGGTGGTCTCGGTAAGGATCTGGAACTCGGGCGAATACAGATTGGCGTTCTGGATCGGCCCGGGTGCCTGGTAGTCGGGCTCGAAGAAGTTGAACACCGTCGGCGCCGACATCGGTCGTTGCTCGAAATCACCGTTGAAGCCCAGCGTCATCGAAATGTTGCCGACGTTGGTGTTGGGCGTGCCGTTGCCATTGAGCGGCGGCTCCGGCTGGCCCATGATCACCTCCAGCGCGCGCCAGGCGGCGGTCATCCGCAGCACCGGCTCGCGCAGCTTGCCGAAGCTGGCGGTCGGCGGATTGCGCGCCTCGCTGTCCATCAGCACCGCGGTGATCACCGCGGCCAGGTCACCGCGCACACCATTGCCGTTGTTGTTGTACACGGTCGCCACGCGCTGGATATAGGCCGGCGAGGGATTTGAGGTGACGAACTTCTGGATCAGCTGGCGCGAAAGGAAGGGTGCCACGGTCGGGTGGTTGGCAATCGCGTCCAGCGCCCGGTTGATGTCGGTGAGGCAGCCGGCTTCGGTGTTGGGCACCGCCGGCAGGCTGACGCCGTCGAAGATGGTCTTGCTGGCGTTGTCGTGGAAGGTCGTGCCGCCGAGCTGATGGAGCGTGTTGCCCGGTGGGTTGACCATCGGGAAGCAGATCAGCGGTGCCAGTTCGTCGACATTGGTGTTGTTGGCAAAGCGCGCGTTGGCGTAGTTGGTTCGATCGTACGACAGGCCTGTGAATACCCGTGCCAGTTGGCCGATGATCGTGTTGTCGTAGGTCGGTACCGGCTGGCCGCCGACCAGCGCCGGTGAGTAGTCCAGATTGCGCTTGATCAGGCCGAAGGAGAACAACTGCATGACCTCGCGGGCGTAGTTCTCATCCGGCAGTATGGTGCTGCCGCCCGACGTATAGGACGCGCGGTTGCGCAGATAGGTCAGCCATTCGCTCATCGCGGGGCTGAAGGTCACGTCCCCCAGCAGATTGCGATAACTGCCAAAGGCGCCGCGGGTCAGGATGTCCTGATACTCGGACACGCGCCGGGTCGAGATACCGCCCGAATCGGACACCACCAGTATCTGGCTCAAGGCGAAGCTCAGGCGCTGGCGCAACTGGTCGGGTCCGTAGACCGCCTGCACGTACCAGCGATCGACTCGATGGCCGGAGTTGAGCG
>DAIMJK010000031.1:0-16289 GCA_036722245.1 Lysobacterales bacterium | reverse complement strand
CATCCACCGATCACCCCGAGGGTCAATGAGCATGTCGATTCGATCCAAGGCGATAGTTCTGAGTCTGGTGTTGAGTCTGTCGGCACCGGACCTGGCCGCCGCTGCCGATGACATCATCTATCGCTGCCGGGACAGCGCCGGCGTGCTCAGTTTCAGTGACTACCCCTGTCCGGCAGGCAGCAGCAGCGAGGGCACGCAGGCGGTCCAGAGCAAGCCCGCGGCAGCGGCCGGTACCGCTGGCATCGCGCCGCAGTGCGCCGCGGCCGGTGGCAATCTCAATCATGGGCGGCTGGGTGAGGAATTCCGGGCCGGTCTGCCACCGGCGCAGCGCAGCGCGCTGGATCTGGCACTCGAAGCCCTGGCCAATGAAGGAGCGCAGGACTATCGCTGGCGCCGCAGCGCCAGGGCTGACCTGCACCTGTGCGCCCGCTCACGTCGCGGCGAGCCGATCGAAGCTGTCGCCGCCGAACTCGGTCAGGTCGTGCTGTTCCGCCGCGGCGTGGGCCAGTATCTGAACGATCCGGAGACCCCGGACGCCCTGCGCGAACGCTGCAGCACGCTGGTGACCAGTTGCTATGTGCCGTCGGAGACAAGTATCGACAGCTGCGTGCACCAGAGCCGGATCTGCAGCAGCGTGCCGCCCTGGACCGAGTCCGAAGCTTGCTGCCCGCAGGCCTGCAAGGACGCGTACGCCTCCCGCCGGGGTGCCGGGGAAGAGCCGCTGAAGGCCTTTCTTGCCGCCCTGCACGAGGCACCAGGCTGTATCCCGGGAACATCGCTCGTGCGCTGACGTGTGGCAGCAGTCTCGCTGTGATTCAGGACTGCAGAGCTGAAGAGCTGAAGAGCGGATTGACCACAAAGGACACGAAGGACACGAAGGAGAGCAAAAGCTGCTCGGGGTCGGGGTCGGGGTCGGGGTCGGGGTCGGAATAGGAATCGGTATCGATCCGTTGGCCGGCGTATCCTGCGGCCTCCTCGTGATTCGTGTTGCCGCGTTGCTTTTCCCGACGACTCTCACGTCGTTGGTGGGGCCATAGTTCATCCCGCCGGCCTCGATTCCGATCCCGACCCCGATTCCGATTCCGACCCCGACCCCGATTCCCCGCTTCGCAATCCTGCATCAGTTCGTATCGCACCCCGCTCACAGCTCTTCCTTTGTGTCCTTTGTGTCCTTTGTGTTGAGAATGCTCTTCTCTCTCTCTTCTCGCTCTTTCCGCTTCGCCCCCCGAAGTTTCGTTTTCACACTCAACACTTTGCTAGCGTCGACTGACTTGTGACTGGGGCCGACCCGAAGCGGGGTTTTCGGGGCTGTGCAGATCAGTGCCGCGGCACAAGCCACCGAAAACGTATACCGACGGGAGGGGCAACATGCGAGCAGGCAATCCGGTACGGCGGGCTTTGGCCCTGGCGATCAGCGGCACCTTGGCGATCAGCTACGGCGGCAGCGCGTTGGCGCAAGATGCGGTCACTGAAGACGGCGATGAAGCAGCCCAGACGCTGAGCGGCATCATGGTGACGGCGCAAAAGCGCGAGGAACAACTGCAGGACGTGCCGATCTCTGTCAACGTCGTTACCGAGCAGTTGCTGCTGGACATGGGCGCGCGTGACATCAAGGATCTGCAGATCGTGGTGCCGGGTCTGACCGTGACCTCGACCTCGAACGAAGCCCTGACCACTGCACGCATTCGCGGTATCGGTACAGTCGGCGACAACACCGGATTGGAGTCCTCGGTTGGCGTGGTCATCGACGGCGTCTATCGCGCCCGCAATGGCGTGGGTTTCGGTGATCTGGGCGAACTGGAGCGGATCGAGGTGCTGAAAGGCCCGCAGGGTACCGTTTTCGGCAAGAACACCTCGGCCGGTCTGATCAATGTGATCACCAAGCGGCCGGACTTCATCCCCGCTGCCCAGGCCGAGCTGACCGCCGGCAACTATGGCGCGCTGGGCTTCTCCGGCTCGGTCAACGCCCCATTGGGCGAGGCCGCCGCCTTCCGCCTGTATGCGACCCAACGCGAGCGTGATGGCTTCCTGGATGTACGCACCGGCGCCGGTCCGCGCACCGCCCGTGAGGACGTTGACCAGGATTTCCATTCCTTCCGTGGCCAGTTGCTGCTGCAGCCCAGCGATACGCTGGACATCAATATCGCGCTCGACTACACCCAGCGCGATGAACGCTGTTGCGCCGGTGTGACCATCGTGCGCGGACCGACCGCGGCGATCGTCGATGCGCTGGCCGCCGACGAGGGCGTGTTGCCGGTGGTCGACCCGTTCAGCCGGATCGCCTACAGCAACCGCGACACGCGCCAGGATATCGAGGACCAGGGCGTGTCGATCTCGCTCGACTGGGACACGCCGTGGTTCAACGGTGCGACACTGAGCTCGATCACCGCGCTGCGCGACTGGCGCACGATCAACGGTGCGGACCTGGACTACAGCAGCGCTGATATCTGGTATCGCGAGTTTGGCGCCGACGCCGCCTCGGACAGCTTCGAGACCTTCTCGCAGGAGTTCCGCCTGACCGGCAACACCGACAGGGTCGACTGGATGGCCGGCTTCTACTATTCCGACGAGGATCTGGTCCGGCACGGCCAGACCTTCCTCGGCAGCGCCTACGAGCCCTATCTGTCGATCGCCCTGCTTGGACGCATAGCCGGAGCCTTCCCGCCGGGACTGGTGAACCAGGCCAATGGGGCGACCTTTCTGTCCGAGGCCGCCGGCCGGCCCTTCGGCACGACTTTCGTGGGCGAGGGCGCCGATGACCGCTTCGATCAGAACGCGCGCAGCATCGCGCTGTTCACCAACAACACCTTCCATGTCACCGACGCCCTGAGCCTGACCGGTGGTCTGCGCTACACCCGCGAGAGCAAGGAAGTGGACTCGCGCTTCGGCAGTCCGAACGGCTCGCTGGGCTGCGCCAATGCGCTGGCTGATCCAACCACGGTTGGCGCAGCATTGGCCGCCCGCGGCGTGCCGCTGGAAGCCCTCGGGGCGACTGTGCCCACGGTCATCGGCTTCATGTGCCTGCCCTGGTCCAACCCGCTCCAGGCCGACCGCCAGACCTTCCAGGAGCGCGACGAGAACGAGTGGTCTGGCACCTTCAAGTTGGCCTATCGCTGGAACGACAGCCTGATGGGCTATTTTTCCGCCGCCCGCGGTTACAAGGGCGGCGGTTTCAATCTCGACCGAGTCCAGTCATCCAATGGCCTGACCAGCGGCGCAACCGGCGTCGTGCCGGTGGTCGACACATCCTTCCCGGGCGAGTTTGTCGACAGTTATGAATTGGGACTCAAGAGCACCTTGATGGATGGCAATCTGCTGCTCAACGCGGCGGTGTTCCATCAGGACTACTCGGATTTCCAGCTCAACAGCTTTCTCGGCACCACCTTTGTGGTGCGCTCCGTGCCCGAAGTGGTGTCCAAGGGCGCCGAAGCCGAGATCCTCTGGCAAACCCCGATCGACGGGCTGTTGCTGCAGGGCGGTGTGACCTACGCCGACAGCCAGTACGGTCCGGACCTGCTGCCTGATGCCGATCTGTTCCTGCTGCCCAACAGCCGGCTCAGCTTCGCGCCGTTGTGGTCGTCCTCGCTCGCGCTGAGCTACGAGCGCGAGTTTGGCAACGCTTTGCTGGCCCGCTTCAACATCGGCGCGAAATACTCATCGGACTACAACACCGGCTCGGATCTGGATCCGGAGAAGTTGCAGCCCTCCTACACCGTGGTCAACGCGCGCATCGGTATCGGCAACATCGACCGCAGCTGGATGCTTGAGTTGTGGGCGCAGAACCTGACCGACCGCGAATACATCCAGGTCGGCTTCGACGCCCCGATCCAGACCGGCTCCTGGAACGCCTTCCTCGCGCCGCCGAGGACCTATGGGGCGACGTTGAGGATGTGGTTCTGACCGGGACAGGGCTGGGGGCCCAGAAGAGCAGGGCTCAGGTCTCAGAAGAGCAGGGCCCAGGGCTCAGGGCCCAGGGCCCAGAAGAGCAGGGCTCAGGGCACAGGGCCCAGGGCCCAGGGCCCAGAAGAGCAGGGCTCAGGGCACAGGGCCCAGGGCCCAGAAGAGCAGGGCCCCAGGGCTCCAGGTCGACCTTCGACGAGGCCGCGAGGCGCCGCTCTTGCTGGGCCCTGGGCCCTGAGCCCTGGGCCCTTTGCTCTTCAAGAGCCGCGAACGAGTCGAATGACCCCTAAAAGGCCCCACCCGTCGCCCCCAGAACCTCATCCCGCAACGCCAGCAACCGCGGGGCCACTTCCTCGGTCAGGCGCTCGTGGCTCATCGCTGCGGCGGGGCCGCCGCAGCTGAAGGCGAGGATACGGTCGGGGTCGAGGCGGGAGACCATCGGTACGCCGACAGCAAAGACGTCCGGACACCAGGCGCCGAGGGAGTGGCAGTAGCCGATGCGGGCGACGTCGGCGCGTGCCTGCAGAATGCCATCGCGGATCCGTGGCCAGGCGAAGGGCCGGCATTCCCGCTTGAGTTCGGCCATTTCGCGCTCGAACAACTCTGGTCGCCGAGCGGCCAGATCCGCCCGACCCAGCGCGGTCAAGCCGTGCGGCACGCGCGTGCCGGGTTCCAGACCGAAATCCTCACCACTGGGCCCGGGGGCGATCGCCAGCAGCACCATTCGCATGCCGTCCGGGGCGCCAAGCATCACGGTCGAGCCGGTGGCCTTGGCGCAGGCCCGCATCAAGGGTGCGGCGATGGCGATGACCGGATTGGAGCGCTGGTAGGTGTGGCCAAGGGACAGCAGACCGACGCCGAGGGCGTATTTTTCGCGCGCCGGGGAATAGCTCAGACAGCCGAGCCGGGCCATCGTGAAGGTCAGCCGTGAGACGGTCGGTTTGGGCAGGCCGGTGCGCAGGGCGATCTCGCGATTGCCCAGAAACTGCTCGCCATAGTCAAAGCAGCGCAGGATCGACAGGCAGCGTGCGGCGGCCCGCGCGACGCAGGCCGAGGCTGCGCGTGCGGCGGCCGAGACGAATTGTGGATGCTCGCGGTCGGACTCGAACCAGAATGGATCGAGTTGGCGTTTCGGGTTACCCATGGTGCTCTCCGGTGCTGCGAATCATGCCTGGCCGCCGGCAGCTACAGCGACCGAAGCGGTCAGCGGTCGACGTGGAAGTGCGCGGGCGGCGAGATAGAAGGCGGGAATCGTCAGCAGGCCCAGGCTCTGCACACTGATGATGGCCCAGGTCAGCGGTTCGACCGAACCGGCGGCCGCATACAGATCGGCCAGCCCGCCAGCCAGCGCCGAGCCGCCAGAGGAGCCGATCAGCGAGGTCACCAGAATGAACAGGGCGGCGGTGGCGGCGCGCTGTGAAACCGGCACGATCTCGTGCAGCGAGGCCAGCGCCGGTCCGAACACCAGCATGAAGACCGCGTTGCCAAGGAAGGCCAAGGGCAGGAACATCACGCTGTCGCCAGGGATGAGGCGGAACAACAGCATCAGCGGAATGCCGAAAGCGAAGGCGATGGCGAGGAAGAGCAGCCGCCCACCGGCCATACGCGCGTGCATGCGGTCGGCCATCAGGCCACCTGCGATGGTGCCGAAGACGCCGCCGGCGAGGAACAGCGAGCCGTTCAGTTGCTGCGCATTGCCCTCGGCGTAGCCGCGTTCGCGCACCCACCAGAGCAGATCGAGCACCGCCGCGCCCTGCACGCAGGTTGCTGCGATGCAACCGACGAGGATCCATTGCAGCGACCGGTTGCTGCGGATCTGCTCGTACAGACCGCTGAAGCTCTGGCGGAACGAGCCCGTCGGACGATCCGGATGGGCGCCGGTTCGCGACGGGTCGCGCATCAGCAGCACCACCAGACCGGCCGCGCCGATGCCGAGCAGGCCGAGTGCAATGAAGCTGCCGCGCCAGCCCAGGATCGGGCCGAGGATGCTGGCGAGGATGAAGCTGCCGCCGATGCCGATCGGTATGCCCAGGTAGTAGATGCCGTTGGCGAGCGCGCGCCGGGACGGTCGGAAGCCATCGGCCAGCATCGACAGTGCCGCCGGCGACAGCGCGGCTTCGCCGACACCGACGAACAGCCGCGCCAGCGCCATCTGCAGGAAGCTGTAGGTCATCCCGGTCAGCGCGGTCAGGGCGCTCCACAGCGCCAGGCCGGCGCCGATCAGGCGCGGTCGATGGACGCGGTCGGCGAGCGAGCCCAGGAACAGGCCGAAGATCGTGTAGACCAGCGTGAAGACGATGCCGGTGAGCAGCCCGAACTGCAGGTTGCTCATGCCCAGTTCGGGCACGATCCGGGTCGAGAAGGCGATGATCAGATAGCGGTCGGCGAAATTCAGGATGTTGAGCAGGGTCAGGATCAGCAGCAGTCCCCAGCGATCTGGTTGCATCGGTTATCCCCCGTGCCCGAGTTGAAAGTCGACGATCTGGCGCAATGCCGCGCCTTGCGCCAGCCGATCGAAGCCGCTGTTGATCTGGTCCAGCGGCAAGCGGTGGGTCAGCAGCGCATCGACCGCCAGCTTGCCCGCCTGGTACAGCCCAATGTAGCGCGGGATGTCGCGCAGCGGCACGGCCGAGCCCATGTAGCTGCCCTTGAGGGTTCGTTCCTCGGCGACCAGAGTGACCAGCGGCAAACTGAAATGACTGGAGGGATCGGGCAGCCCGGCGCTGACGGTGGTGCCGCCGCGACGGGTCGATTGCCAGGCCAGTTGCAGCGCCCGTTCACCGCCGGCGCAGTCGATGCAGACCTGCGCGCCGCCGTCACTATGGGTGCGAATCTGTTCGACCGCGTCAGGCGCGTCGGCGAGCACGCAGTGGCTGGCACCAAGTGCGCGTGCCGCCTCCAGCTTGGCCGGCAGCAGGTCGACCGCGATCAGCGGCCAGGCGCCGCTGGCCCTTGCGCCGAGCAGCGCGGCCAGGCCAACCCCGCCCAGCCCGATCACCGCGACGCTCTCGCCGGCGCGGATCTGCGCCGTGTTGACCGCCGCGCCCACACCGGTGAGTACGGCGCAGCCGAACAGCGCGGCGATCGCCGGATCCAGGTCCGCCGGCACCGGCACGAGTGAATGGGCCGAGACCACGGCGTATTCGGCAAAGGCAGAAACGCCGAGATGGTGATTGATCGGCTCGCTTTGGTTCTGCCAACGGCGCGCGCCACTGATCAGACTGCCGGCGCCGTTGGCCAACGCCGCCGGTTCACACAGCGCGGCCCGGCCGCTGGCGCAGGGCACGCAATGGCCGCAGCTGGGCACGAAGGACAGCACCACCCGCGTCCCCACCGCCAGGCCGGTCACGCCCGCGCCCAGTTCGACCACCTCGGCGCAGGCCTCGTGGCCCAGCACCATTGGCATGCCGCGCGGGCGCGTGCCGTCGATGACCGACAAGTCGGAATGACACAGCCCGGCCGCGAGCATCCGCAGCAGCACTTCGCCCGGACCCGGTCCGGTCAGATCGAGGGTCTCGATGCACAGCGGCTGCGATTGTGCGTAGGGCGCCGGGCGGCCCATCTCGCGCAACACCGCCGCGCGCACCCTCATGCCGCGGGCTCCACCGCGATGCGAGCCAGCGCCGCCCGCAGTTGCTCGGGCAGCCCAGTCGGTCGGCGCGTCTGGCGCTGGACGAAGACATGCACGAACCAGCCCTCCGCTGCCGGCTTTTCGTTGTCGCTGGCAAAAAGACCAATCTCGTAGCGCACGCTCGATCGGCCCAGGTGGACGACCCGCAATCCGGCATCGACGTCGACCGGGAAGGCAAGCGAATCCAGATAGCGGCAGTGGGTCTCGGCGCAGACGCCGATGACCGGGCCGGCGTGGATGTCGAGCCCGCCGACCTGGATCAGATAGCGATTGATGACCGTGTCGAAGTAGCTGTAGTACTCGACATTGTTGACGTGGCCGTAAAGGTCGTTGTCCTTCCAGCGGGTCGTGATCCGGCTGACATGCGGATAGGTCGCGCGGCCGGCCGTTGCGCTGGGCTGGCTCATGCCTGCGCCTGCTGCGGGCTGGAGTCGGCCGGGCCCACGTTCTGGGCCGACCAGCGATTGGCGCGGCCGAAGCTGGCGTAGTCGTTGAAGCGCACGCCCATCTCGCGCATTACCCGGTGGGCCGTGCCGGCGGTCCACTGGCGAATGTAGAAGGGCTCCTTGACGACGAAATGATGGATCGCGTGGGTACTGCCGAAGTTGAAGCAGAAGGCCTGCAGCGGCAGCAGCCACCAGGGATTGAGGACCTGGGTCTGCTGGATCACGTTGCCGGGCTCGACGTCGCCGTAGTAGTGCATGTTGCTGCTGACGCAATGCAGACAGAAGCTGCGCAACACGTTCGGGGCGATCCAGACCACGATCACGCTGTTCAGTAGCGCCAGCCAGGATGGGCTGTCCAGCGGCACGCCAGCCAGCGCCGCCAGCGTGATCACAGCATGACTGAGCAGGAACAGGTACCACAGGCCCCAATGCAGCCAGCCGAGCGGGAAATAGATGCCCGCCGCGCGCGCCCACAGCCGGCGCCGCAAGGCCGGGTCCTTGAAGCGTCGGATCCGCCACCAGACCGAAAAGCCCGCGTCGCCCAGCATCAGCAGCCGCGCCAGGCCCCAGCGCTCACCGTTGGTGATGCCGCGTTCCTCCCGGTCCTGCTCGGTACCGGAGTACTTGTGGTGCTCGAAATGCAACTCGCGCCGGATCCACGGATTGATCGTGCTCGGTCGCGCCAGCCAGGCCAGCGCCAACATCAGATGATGCGCCCACGGCGTCTTGCGGAAGTACATCCAGTGGATCAGATCGTGTTCCAGCTCATGGGTCAGCGAGGCGAACCAGGCCGTCAGCAGGATGCACAGCCAGGCCGGCAGCCAGCCCTGCAGATAGCCGTAGCCGCTGGCGACCATGCCCAGCAGCGCGAAGCCCAGGATCGCCGCACCGATCGCATCCTGATGGCGCAACCACGGATGCCTGCCCCGCAGCTCGACCCCGGCCGCGGTGACGACCTGGCGGATGTGTTCGCTGCGCTCACTTGCACTCAGCGCCGGATTTGCCTCGGAAACGGCCATGATCGATCCGCCTGTCTGCGGGTGGACAGCGTGTGAACATAAGGCCTCGCGGCCGATCGCGCCTGACATTGACCGCCAATGGCTTGACCGGTGGCGCCAGCTTCAAGGTTGGGAGTTGGGAGTCGGGAGTGCAGTAGCGCGGTCCCGGCGCGCGCAAGGCCTCGGTTTCCGCCCCGGTCTATATCGCGCCGGTGGCCGCGTGCCTGGACAGAGACGAGCATCTGGCGGCTTTGTGGTCACCTGCACTTTTCGCCTTTGCACTGGCTCACCCGCCCCCCAGCACGCAACCCGCAGGCTAAGATCGAACTCGGCAAGGGGGTAAAGCATCGATGCACGGGGCTACCGTACTGACCAGTTGGGCCAAGGCGATCCGGCGCACGCTGGAGGCGCGCGGGGTGGACAGCGCGCCGTTGTTCAACGCGGCCGGGCTGGATCTGGCGGCGCTGGACGACCCCAACGCCCGCTATCCGGTCGAACGTACCACTCGCCTGTGGGAGCTGGCGGTGGCCGCGACCGCCGATCCCTGCCTCGGTCTGGCGGTGGCCAGCCATGTGGCGCCGACGACCTTCCATGCGCTCGGCTACTCGATCATGGCCAGCGCCAGCCTGGGCGACATGCTGCAGCGCATCGTGCGCTATTTCCGCATCGCCACCGATGCCTCGACGCTGGAGCTGAGGGTCGATCGCGACAGCTGCCAGCTGATCGTCACCCCGCCCACCGATGATCTGCAACCGGCACCGGAATCGGTCGATGCCTTCATCTCCCTGCTGGTGCGCACCTCGCGCAGCCTGGCTGGGCGCGAACTGACGCCGTTGCGGGTGGCTCTGCGCCGCAGCGCTCCGGCCGGCCACGACTGTCACCGCCAGATCCTGCGCTGTCCGGTGCACTTTGGCGCCAGCGCCGATCTGGTCGCATTCAGTCGGGCCGACTGCGACCGTCCGCTGGACTCGGCCAACCGCGAACTGGCCCGCCGCAGCGACGAGATCATCGCCCAGTATCTGCAGCAGCTGGAGCAAACGACGTCGCTGGGCGCGCGCGTGCGCGATCGGCTGATCGAGTTGCTGCCGCATGGCGAGCCGTCGGCCGAGCAGATCGCCGCGCAGCTGCATCTGAGCCTGCGCAGTCTGCAGCGGCATCTGGCGGAGGAGGGCGGCAGCTTCGATCAGATCCTGCTGCAGACACGCCAGTCTCTGGCTCGGTCCTATCTGGCCGATCCGCGTTACTCGATCAGCGAGATCGCCTATCTGCTCGGCTATGCTGACGCCAGCTGTTTTTCCCGCGCGCACCGGCGCTGGACCGGGATGGCGCCCAGCCGTGCGCGTGAGCTGGCGCGACCGGCCGCCGATCTGGCCTGAGCAAGCGCCCCTTTGCGTCTTTCCGCAGGGTGCTTCGTTCGCGCGCGAAGCGAGCGCCGCTGCCGCGGGCGGTCAAGACTATTGAAACCGGAGAGTTGCCCATGCAAGTGCTGAGGACGCCCGAGGCGTGTTTCGCCGATCTGCCCGGCTACGACTACGCCCCCAGCTATCTGAAGATCTACGATAGCCTCGGCGGCCAGTTGTTGCGGATGCACTATCTGGATCTTGGGCCGCCCGAGGCTGCGCCGATCCTGCTGCTGCACGGCGAGCCCTCATGGAGCTATCTGTACCGCAAGATGATTCCGCCGCTGCTGGCCGCCGGCCACCGGGTGGTGGCGCCGGATCTGATCGGCTTCGGTCGTTCCGACAAGCCGGCGGCGATCGAGGACTACAGTTTCCAGCGCCACGTCGACTGGATGCGCGCTTTCCTGGAGTTGCTCGACCTGGAGCAGATCAGCCTGCTGTGCCAGGACTGGGGTGGCCTGATCGGCCTGCGTCTGGTGGCCGAGCAGGGCGATCGCTTCGACCGCGTGCTGGCCGCCAACACCTTCCTGCCAACCGGTGACCAGGGCGCGCCGCCCGCGCTGCTGGAATGGCGCGAGTACGCCCGCACCGTGCCGGAACTGCCGGTGGGCAAGATCGTCTCGCGTGGCTGCGTGCAGCCCCTGAGCGAGGCCGAGATCGCAGCCTATGACGCACCCTTCCCGGACGAAAGCTACAAGGCTGGCGCGCGCGCCTTTCCGCAGTTGGTGCCGATCACCCCGAGTGATCCCGCCAGCGAAGCCAACCGCCGCGCGTGGCTGGCCCTGATGCAATGGCACAAGCCTTTCCTGACCGCCTTCAGCGATTCAGACCCGATCACTCGCGGTGCCGACAGCTATCTGCAGCGCTACATCCCCGGCACCAAGGATCAACCGCACCGCACCCTGGCCGGCGGCGGACATTTCCTGCAGGAAGACGTGGCGGCCGAACTCGCTCAGACGCTGCTGGATTTCATTGCGCGCGGTTGAGGGCCAGCTGCGCCGGGACGACGCCAGCGGGCGCGCTCTTCACAAGCCCACGCTTGACGAGCCAGCCCTGCGGCGTGCCAATCTGCATCCATGCTGATCGCCCTCGTCCTGCTGCTCGCGCTGTTCCTGCTGCCCGGTCTGTGGACCCGCTGGGTCTTGCGCCGCCACGCCGGTCATCGCGAAGACTATCGCGGCAGCGGCGCCGATTTCGCCCGCCATCTGCTCGGCGAACTGGCGATGGACCACGTCCAGGTCGAACAGACCGATGGCGGTGACCACTACGATCCGAGCAGCAAGACCGTTCGTCTGTCCAAGGACAACTATGCCGGGCGCTCGCTGACCGCAGTGACCGTTGCCGCGCATGAAGTCGGCCATGCGATCCAGGACCACAAGGGCCTGGGCGGCATTCACCTGCGCACCCGACTGGTCGGCTATACCCACAAGGCCGAGCGCATCGGCAGCATGCTGATGCTGGGCATCCCGGTGTTGCTGCTGCTGACCCGCGCACCAGCCTCCGGCGCGCTGCTGTTCCTTGGCGGGGTGCTGGCCTTCGGTTCGGCCGCGCTGGTCCACCTGGTCACACTGCCGGTCGAATGGGACGCCAGCTTCCGCCGCGCCATGCCGATGCTGCAGTCCGGCTATCTGACCGGGCCGGACCTGAGCGCAGCCCGCCACATCCTGCTCGCCTGCGCCTTCACCTACGTGGCCGCATCGCTGCTGGGCATCCTCAACATCTGGCGCTGGTTGGCGTTGTTGCGGCGGTAGCGACGGACTGCCACGACCGCCGAGCCATCTGCGTCAGGCAACCGACGCGGCGAAACTTGGGGCTGAAGCAAACGCTCACGCATCAGAGGACTAGCCTACGGCTCACGTCGATGATTGAAGTTGCGCCCGGCAAGCCTGTCGACGCCGCACAGGAACGCGCGCCGCACCGATCGCCGACAGGACCGCATCAAGCAGTCGCTGGCACTTGTAGCGACCATCAAGGTGGCGGTGCAGGCCCTGCGCGGCTAATCTCGCCCGGTCATGGAGGAGATGTCGCCATAAGTACGGAAACCGCCGCCAACACGAGCCTGAGCCACCGCTTCCTGCTCTGGGTTGCGGAGCACGACGACCACTGGCTTTTCATCACGCTCTACATCGGCCTCGCGCTGGTGCTGAGCATGACCATTTCGCTGTTCTGGCTGGTCGCCGTGGTCGCGGCGCACGGCTTGCTGGAGTGGTTCGCGCTGGCCCGCAACGGAGTCACTGACCGCCGGCTAGGGCGGATCCTCTGGCACCTCAAGCTGGACCTTGGCCTGGTGCTGGTCGCGCTGTGCCTCGGCCTGTACATCGAGCTGCTGTTCGGTCTGGCGGGGCTCGGTGCGGCCGCCCGCACGGGCGCGCAGACGGCGGCGCGCGCGGTCGCCTGGCAGCGGACGATCCGTGGCGTGCTGATGACGGCTGATGAGGCGGCGCTGGTGGTCAAGGCGGCCGTCTCGCGCAACGGCGTCACGGGCAAGCAGAGGCCGACGCCGGACGCGCCCGATCCTCGCCCTCCCTGGCAGATCCGGCCTTGGAGCCGGGGTGACAAGTTCGCGATCACATTCACGCTCACCTGCCTGGTGCTGATCCTGCTCACGCCGGTGCTGACACACCACGATGTAGGGTCCATGCTCGACGTGCTTGCGCTGGACCTGCATCCTTGGCCCCCTGGCTCATGATGATTCATTCATTCGTCTACAAGTTGCTGCACACGCTCGCGATGGGACTCAATGGGCGCGGGAATCGACCATGAATGAACTGCCACAGGCCGGCCTGGGGGTGCTGCTGCGCAGCTTGCTGAGTCTGCGTCGGCGGGGCAGGGCGGATCTGGATCGCACACTCAGTGCTGAATACCTCGCGCTGGCGGCGGAGTTGGTCGCCCACGGGGACTACGCCCGCGCGTTGGGCTTCGATCCGGCACTGGGGGTGCCGCTGACCTACTTGTACCTGCTTGGCCAGCGGGCCCATCTGCATCTGATGTTGCGGCCGGACTTCCCCTATCCGTTGGCCGGGATGGTGCACGCGGCCGAGAAGCTGCAGCGGCAGGGCCCGATCGACAGTGACGCCGATACCGTCATCGAGGTCGAACTCAGCCCCGATCCGCAGACCCGCTCGGGCGCGCGCTTGCTGACGCTGGAAACGCGCTTTGTCCAGCAGCATGTGATTGTGGCGCAGACGCAGAGCCGCTATCTGGCCAGGCGTGGCAGCGGCTCGGGGAAGGGGGCAACCGATGGCGCAAGGGCTGATTCGGCAGTGCTGCCCGAGATCGCTCGCTACGAATTGGCGGCCGATGCCGGCCGTGGATACGCGCGTCTGTCCGGCGACTACAACCCGATCCACCTGTGGCCATGGTCTGCGCGACTGCTCGGTTTCCGGCGACCGATCATCCATGGCATGCACAGCCTGGGCCGCACGCTGGCGCTGCTGCAGCAGCACCATGGCGTCGTGGTCGACCAGATCGAGGCGCGTTTCACCGCGCCGGTCGCGCTGCCGGCCGCTGTCGTCTTGCACGCCGATGGCGCGGTCTTCGAGCTGCGCAGCGGCGACAAGTGCGCGGTGAGCGGGAAGTATCAGCTCGCGGCACCTTGACTGTTCCCACCAAGAGCGCGGTTACCAAGGCCGTCCCGAGCAAACAGCCTTCTCACGCGGAGACGCGGAGGTCGCGGAGGAAGAGCGTTCGTGCCGGCGGACAGCTGCAACGTCGCATCCATCGATCCCCCAAGGAGTGCTCCCGCCTTGCCGAGGTTTCTAACGTGCCGGTGCCGGTGGGTTCGCCGTCCCGGCCAGCATGCCGCCATCGATGTTGATCTCGCTGCCGGTCAGATAGGTGGCCTCGTCGGAGGCGAGCATGACGGCGACGGCGGCCACTTCCTCTGGCTGGCCGAAGCGGCGCAGCGGGCAGTCGGCGACAAAGGCGGCCATGCGCTCGGCGCGATCCGACCCGTCGCCGAGTAGCGGTTCCCACATCGGGGTCAGGATTGCGGCCGGGTGGAGCGAGTTGCAGCGGATCGCCAGGCCTTGCTCGGCGCAGTACAGCGCGACCGATTTGCTGTGGTTGCGCACCGCCGCCTTGCTGGAGGCGTAGGCCGCCGCGGCCGGGATGCCGACCAGGCCAGAGCGCGCGGAGATGTTGATGATCGCCCCGCGACCGTGTCGGCGCATCGCCCGGATCGCATGTTTGCAACCCAGAAACACGCCGTCCAGATTGGTTCGATGGACTGCATGCCAGTCGGCCAGCGTTGCGTGTTCCGGATCGTGCGCGACGATGCCGTCTTCGAAGCCGGTGATGCCGGCGTTGTTGACCAGCACATCGAGACTGCCGTGCTCAGCCAGCAGATCGGCCATCAGCGCTTCCCACTGCGCTTCCTGGCGGACATCCAGATGTCGATAGCTGGCGCGTTCGCCGAGCGCCGCCGCGGCGCTGCTTCCGGCCACATCATCGATGTCGCTCAGGATCACCCGCGCACCCTCGTTGACAAAGGCGTCCGCGATCGATGCCCCGATCCCACGCGCAGCGCCGGTCACGAGGCAGATCTTGCCGTCCATTCGCAGTCGTATGCGCATGATCGATATCCATGGTCAGCGAAGGCCAAAGGTAGCCCAAAGCGCCCTGCAATGGGCGCTGCCCAACGGAGCCGATGAACGCGAGCCGCCTACCCTTACAAGGGTACTCAACAAATCCTTCGTTCAGGCTGCATAATGTGAAGGTATTCTCAGGGAGTCCTCAATGTCCTCGTTCCTCGATTTCATCGCTTCCGGCGTGACCGGCTCACCATGGTGGGCGGTACTGCTGTTCTTCGTGGTCGCCATGCAGCTGACGATCTTCTCGGTCACGCTGTATCTGCACCGCAGTCAGGCCCACCGCGCGGTGGAGTTCCATCCGCTGCTGTCGCACTTCTTTCGCTTCTGGACCTGGCTGACCACCTCGATGGTGACCAAGGAGTGGGTCGCGATACACCGCCTGCACCACGCCCGCTGCGAAACCGAGGAAGATCCGCACAGCCCGATCGTGCATGGCATCGGCACCATCGTCTTCCGTGGCGTGACGCTGTACCAGAAGTCCTGCAAGGACAAGGCGATGATCGAGCAGTACGGTCTGAACTGCCCGAACGACTGGATCGAGCGCCATCTGTACACGCCCTGGTCCTTCATGGGTCCGACCCTGCTGCTGTTCATCGACATCGCGCTGTTTGGCGCCATCGGCGTGACCCTGTGGGCGCTGCAGATGCTGACCATCCCGGTGCTCGCCGCTGGCGTCGTCAACGGCCTCGGTCACTGGTGGGGCTATCGCAATTTCGAGACTTTCGACTGCTCCACCAACCTGACCCCGTGGGGCCTGATCATCGGCGGTGAGGAACTGCACAACAACCATCATGCCTTCCCCACCTCGGCGCGCTTTTCGATGCGTCGGGCCGAGTTCGACATCGGCTGGGCGGCGATCCGCCTGTTCCGCCGGATGGGCCTGGCCACGGTGCTGCGCGAGGCGCCCAGGCTGACCGTGCGCGACCAGGTCGAGTTGCCGGATCAGGAAACGCTGCGAGCGGTGGTGTCCTACCGCTTCCAGATCTTCAAGCGCTACTTCAAGGAAGTCACGCTGCCGGTCTGGCGACAGGAGATCGCCAGGGCCTCCAGTTCGGCCGCCGGGATGGGTCGACGGATGCGCAAGGCACTGGCCAACGACGGAATGTGGCTGGATGACAACTCGCGCGAGCGCCTGAGCCAAATGGTCGCCGAGCACCCGATGACAGCAACCGTGGTCGAGTATCGACGCCGCCTGACCGACCTGATCAACCGCTCCGGCAAGTCTTCGCAGGCGATGCTGGAAAGCCTGCAGCAGTGGTGCCAGGAAGCCGAAAAATCCGGCATCAAGTCCCTCGAGGACTTCGCCCGCTCGTTGCGCGGCT
>DAIMJK010000030.1:0-16406 GCA_036722245.1 Lysobacterales bacterium | reverse complement strand
AGAGCATCGCGAGCAAGCTCCCTCCTACAAGGAGCAAGAGCAAGAGCAAGAGCAAGAGCAAGAGCAAGAGCGTAGGAGCAAGAGCAAGAGCTTCGCCAGCAGGCTGGATCCTACAACTGCAACAGCAACTCTCAGGCGATCGGCGCGGCAGATTATGCTTACGACAACTGATGGCAAAGGCTGACGGCCTTCGGTGTGAAATGCCTACAGACGGCGCGGCCCGGCGCCCGGATCATGGACTGGCACCGGCCAAAGGAAGGTGCATACACTTTCTAGGCGGAGTCGGTAATGATCGATGAGATGCAACGGGTACTGAGCGAGCGCTTTGGGTTCGAACAGTTTCAACCCGGTCAGCAAGCCGTGATTGGTCACCTGCTGGCAGGGCATTCGGCAGCGGCGGTATTTCCAACCGGCGGCGGCAAGTCGTTGTGCTACCAGTTGCCGGCGCTGCTGCTCGATGGCGTCACGCTGGTTGTTTCCCCACTGATTGCCCTGATGAAGGATCAGATCGACGCGCTGGCCAAACGCGGCATTGCGGCCCAGCGGCTGGATTCCTCCCTCGATGCCGATGCCTACCGGGACACGATGCAGGCCCTGCGCAGTGGTCAGTTGCGCCTGCTCTATGTTGCGCCGGAGCGCTTCAACAACGAACGCTTCCGGGCTGCGATCGCCGGCCTGCCCATTGCCCTGTTCGCGGTCGACGAGGCGCACTGCATCTCGGAATGGGGACACAATTTCCGCCCCGACTATCTCAAGCTCGCCGACATCGCACGCGAACTGGGCGCAAAGCGGATCCTGGCGCTGACGGCCACCGCCACGCCGCCGGTACTGAACGATGTCTGCAGACTGTTCGAAATCGAGCCGGGATGTGCGGTTCGGACTGGCTTCTATCGTGACAATCTGCAGCTGCATACCCGGGTAGTCGGTGCCGAACAGCGAGACGCTGCATTGCTGACGGCACTTCGGGAAGGTCCGGCTGGTCCGGGCATTGTCTACGTCACTCGCCAGAAGACCGCTGAGGACATCGCCGCCCGACTGGTCGAGGCCGGCTGGCGCGCTCGCGCCTATCACGCCGGCATGAGTGCCGATGAGCGCAGCGCGGTGCAGGAGTGGTTTCTGGGCTCGGACGATGCGATGGTAGTCGCCACGATCGCCTTCGGCATGGGCGTGGACAAACCCGACATTCGCCAGGTCATCCACTACAACCCGCCCAAGAGCCTGGAGAACTATGCCCAGGAAATCGGCCGCGCCGGGCGTGACGGTCAGCGCTCAGTCTGCCAGCTGCTGTTCTGTCCGGATGATCTGAACCCGCTTGAAAACTTCATCTACGGCGATACCCCCGAGCGCGCGGCCCTCGCCGGATTGATCGAGCATCTGTTCGGCCTGGGGGAACAGTTCGACATCGCGCTTGGCAGCCTGTCAGACCGCCACGACATCCGGCCGCTGGTGTTGCGCACGCTGTTGACCTATCTGCAGCTCGACGGCTATCTGCAAGAGGGCACGCCATACTACGCCGACTACCGTTTTCAGCCCTTGACCAGTTCGGCCCGGATCCTCGATCGCTTTGACGGTGAACGTCGGGAATTTCTGGCCCGCCTGTTTCGTCAGGCCTACCGCGCCCGGACCTGGTTCTGCATCGATCTGGCTGCCAGCGCGCGGGCCCTGCGCTGTGACCGCGAGCGCATCGTCAAGGCGCTCGACTGGCTCGCCGAGCAGCAACTGCTGGAGCTCAAGGTCGCGGGTCTGCACAATCGCTACAGGCGCCTGCGCCGGCCGGAAGACCAATCGGCGCTGGTTGACGAGTTGCATCAGCGGATGCAGCGACGCGAGGCGGCCGAACTGGGTCGCTTGCAGCAGGTGGTGGCGATGCTGGTCAGCCCCGATTGCCGCAGCCGCGCACTGGCCGCTCACTTCGGCGAACGGCTGGATGCCGACTGTGGTCATTGCAGTGCCTGTCAGGGCGCTTCGTGCCAACTGCCTGGGCGTACTCCCAAGGCACTACCGGCAACGCTTCTGGGCGATCTGGAACCGCTGCTGCACAGCCACGCCGATGCGCTGTCCAGTCCGCGCCAACTGGCCCGCTTTCTCTGCGGCTGCAGTTCGCCGGCGTTTACCCGCCGCAGGCTCAATCGCGATCCAAACTTCGGTCGGCTGGTCGAGCTGCCTTTCGCCGAAGTGCTGGGATGGGCGGAGGACAATGCGGGAGCGAGGTGAAATGGCAGCGAGCTCACGCCACATCACTTTGACTCGCCCCCCGCATCCCGCTTAATCCCCCCTTAAGACACAAGGTGCTAGCGTTGGAGTGTTATGGCAGTAGAGTTTTCCGATTGCATTCCCAATCCGCTTCAGCGCCTGCCCTTGTCGACGTGACCTCCCGCGCTTCGCTGCTGCTGGCGTCGGCATCCCCTCGGCGGGCCGAGTTGCTCCGGCTGGCCGGCTATCGCTTCGATACCTCTGCTGCTGACGTTGACGAGACACCACGTAGCGGCGAGAGTGCCTTGGCTTACGGGGCGCGGGTGGCACTGGACAAGGCGCAGGCGGTCGACCGCGGTGATCGAGTCTGTTTGGCGGCAGATACCGAAGTGGTGCTCGGTCGAAGAATCTTCGGCAAGCCCGTAAGCGCGGCCGATGCCGAAGCGATGCTGGAACACCTCAGTGGACGGCTGCACCGGGTGATCTGCGCCGTGGCGATCATCGCCGGCCAGCGGGTGTTGCAGTTCCAGACCACCACCAGGGTGCGCTTTCGACTGCTCGGCAGAGCCGAAATCAGTGACTACGTCGCCTCAGGAGAAGCCTTTGGCAAAGCGGGAGGCTACGCCATCCAGGGGCATGCATCGAGCTTCGTGGCGGCGATCGATGGTTCCTACACAGCCGTGGTCGGGCTACCGTTGTACCAGACCAGTCAGAGTCTGGCCCAGGTCGGTGTATATCCGGATTGGCGCCGGACCATCGACAGCGCCCCTCCGGCTTCGCTATAAGCGCGCCTGTCCCCGTTGAGTATGCCGCGCCCATGAGCGAAGAAATCCTGATCAACGTGACCCCGCGCGAGACCCGCGTGGCCCTGATTGAGAATGGCATGCTGCAGGAGATCGGCATCGAGCGGGCCAGTCGGCTGGGCTATGTGGGCAACATCTACAAGGGCCGGGTGTCGCGAGTGATGCCGGGCATGCAGGCAGCCTTCGTTGACGTGGGCCTTGAGCGCACCGCCTTTCTGCATGCTTCGGACCTGCAGGAACCTGCGGTCGCGGCAATCGCCGAAGGCGAAGAGCCGCCTGAGCTTCCGCCGACGCCGCCATCCATCACCGAACTGGTGCGCGAGGGGCACGAACTGATCGTGCAGGTTGCCAAGGATCCCATCGGTACCAAAGGTGCCCGGCTCAGCACCCACCTTTCGATTCCATCGCGCTATCTGGTGCTGCTGCCGGAACAGCGCACGCTAGGCATCTCGGTGCGTATTGAGGACGAGGGCGAGCGTCAGCGCCTGCGCGAGATCATGCAGCGGCTTGCGGCCGACTCACCTTACGGCTATATCGTCCGAACCAATGCCGAAGGCGTCGGTGAAGAGGCGCTCGCCGCCGATCTGGCCTATCTCGCTCGGGTCTGGGGCGTAGTGCGCGATCGGATGGGGCCGGCGCCGGTGGGTCAGTGCATTTACGAAGACCTGCCGCTGTCGCTGCGTTCACTGCGCGATCTGATGCGGACCCAGGTGGACCGGGTCCGGATCGACTCGCGCGAAGCGCTGGAGCGAGCACAAGGCTTCTGCGCCAAGTTCCTGCCTGAACTGGCTGACCGGATCGAGCTGTACAGCGGCGAGCGGCCAATTTTCGACCTGTTCGGTGTCGAGGACGAGATTCAGAGAGCGCTCGGCAGCACAGCGCCGTTGAAGTCCGGGGGGCATCTGACCATCGAGCAGACCGAGGCGATGACCACGATCGATGTCAATACCGGCGGCTTTCTGGGTCATCGCAATCTGGAGGAGACGGTCTACAAGACCAATCTGGAAGCGGCGCAGGTCATTGCCCGACAACTGCGCTTGCGCAACCTGGGCGGCATCATCATTCTCGACTTCATCGACATGAATGACGATGAGCATCGTCGTCAGGTATTGCGCACGCTGGAGCGGGCGCTGGCGCGCGACAATGCCAAGACCACTGTGTACGACTTCTCGCCGCTGGGGCTGGTCGAGATGACCCGCAAGCGGACCACCGAAAGCCTGGAGCGGCTGCTCTGCATGCCGTGCCAGGTGTGCTCTGGTCGCGGCCGGATCAAGTCGATCGAGACCATGGTCTACGAAGTCTTCCGCGAGATCACGCGTGCGGTCCGCCAGTTCGAGGCAGGCAGTCTGCTCGTCGTGGCCAGCGTCGCGGTGGTCAACAGGATAGTCGACGAGGAATCGGCGGCGGTGGCGGATCTGGAAACCTTCATCGGCAAGCCGATCCGCTTTCAGGCAGAGGAGCAGTACACCCCCGAGCAATACGACGTTGTGCTGCTTTGAGGCTCGCGTACTCCCTGCCGAAGGTGGCCTGAGCGATGCCAGTAAAGCGCGGATTGCGTTTCGCTCGCCATGGCCTGCTCCGCGGCACCGCGGTGATGTTGATCCTTGCCGCCTCGCTGGTGGGGATCCTGCGGCTGGCGCTGCCGTGGCTGGCCGATCAGCCGGCGTTGCTGGCGCAAGTGTTGAGCGAGGCACTGCAGACTCGCGTCAGCCTGGAGAGCGCTCGTTCCCAGTGGGGCGGCAGCGGCCCGATCCTGAGTCTTCATCAGCTCGAACTGGGCGAGCCCGATTCGCCGGAGCGGATGCAGATAGAGCAAGGGGACGTCCGGATTGATCTGTTCGGCTTCCTGCCCGGTCGGCGTTGGGTCCGCGAACTGTCGATCGCCGGCCTGGACCTGACGGTGCAGCGGCAGGCCGGGCAGTGGGGGGTTTCGGGGCTGCCCTTGCCTAAGGCCGACGCCGACGAGAGCGCGTTGCTGCGCTGGCTGGATCGTCTCGGTGCGGTTCGCCTGCATGACCTGGAACTCGAAGTGATCGACCATGATCGTGGCTGGAAGCTGCGACCCCCGCCAGGGGATGTGCTGCTTGCCCGCACCAGCGCCGGCCTACGAATCGGGATGCGGCTGGGTGACATCGACCACGGCATCCTGCAGGCGGTAGTGCAACCCAGCCCCGGCGCCGCTTCGGGCAAGCTGTGGATCGGCATGGAAGGACTCGACCTGCGCTATTGGCGAGAGCGACTGAAGTCGGACTCACCCAGTCTGCAGCATGGCACGCTAGACGGCGGAATCTGGCTGCAATGGGCGGCAGGCCAAGTCAGCGAGGGGCAACTCGATCTGAATCTGAGCGGCGTCGGGCTGATCGCAGATACACCCTTCGAGATGCCTGGCATCGGCCTGGTTGAAGCACAGGCAGGTCTGGCTGATGGACGAGTCCTGGCGCATTGGTGGCCGGATGGCGACTTGCAGCGGCTAAGCATCGACTGGCAGGACGAAGCCGGCCGCTCGCCCGTCGTCGACGGCCAGTGGCAGCCCCTCAACGGTGCTGCCAAAGTGGACCTGCGCCAACTGGAATTGCGTCGTATCGGCGCGATACTGCCCTTGCTTTCCCTGCCCGACCAGGCACGCGCCGCGATCTACCAATTGCATCCGCGCGGCCGGATCGAACGACTGCGTTGGCTACGGCCGGCCGAGGGAGACTGGTGGCTGGAAGCCGAGTTGGCTGATCTGGCGGCCACCGCGGACACCGAGCGCTGGCCCGGCGTTGAGGGCTTGAACCTGCGCCTGATGGCCGACCAGCATGGCGGTTGGGGCGAGATCATCGGTGCGCCGCCGCAGGTAGCCTGGGATGGCGCATGGCCGGCACCGGTCACACTTGAAGGTCTGCAGGCGACGCTTGCATTCGTGCGCGACGGCGATCAGCCATGGCAGCTGCTCGCCGATGGCGTGGAGGTGGACTATCGCGGTGCCAGCGCACAGGCCAGGGCCAGTCTGTCGCTGGCTTCTGGCGAGCCGCCGCAGCTGCAGCTGGAGGCCAGAGCAAGTGGGCCGCTGGAACCTTCGCGCGAGTTCTGGGTGCGCAGCAAGATGAGCCCGAAGGCGGTCGCCTGGCTGGAGAAGGCGCTCGACAACGGTAGCCTGGACGAAGCGCGCTTCTACTATCGTGGGGCGCCACGCGACTGGCCGTTTGATCAGGCGCAGGGTCGGCTGGAACTCGACGCGCGAGGCTCGGCGCTGCAACTGGACTATCACGAGGACTGGCCGTCGGCCGACGTGCACAGCGCCCGAGCGCGCATCGTCAACCGCTCTATCCTTATCGATCAGGCCGATGGCAGGATCAACGGCGTGCCCGCGCAGGCCAGCGGAAAGATCACGACCTATCGGGAGCCGATCCTGGAACTGGCGATCAGCGGAGCCGGCGAGGCGGCCGATCTGCTGCGGCTGCTCCGGCAGTCACCCCTGGAGCATCGCCACGGCAGTCTGCTGCTCGGCATGGAAGTCAGTGGCCATGTCCAGACCAGACTGGATCTGCGTTTGCCGCTCAAGCGTGAATTGGGTGAGCCTGAGCTCGATGGTGTGGCACGGTTGGAGGGGCTGGACTTTCGCGCTGCCAGATGGGGCACCCGGTTGGTCGATGTGAATGGGCAGGCCAGCTACAGCCTCGCGGGCTTCGGTGCCGAGGACCTGCGCGTGCGCTTTGGAAACTCCGAGCCAGTTCGGCTGGATCTGGCGTTGGGCGGCCGCTATAGCGGTGACCCCGCGGTCCAGTTCCGGGCGAGTCTGGACGGCCGCATCGGCGCTGTCGATCTGTTCGCCGATCACGCCGACCTGCTTGCGCCGATACTCCGCGAGGTCAGTGGCCAGAGCCGTTGGCAGGGGACTCTGGAGGTGCGCGAGCAGACTCCGACTCGGCTGAGTCTGCGCTCGGACTTGATCGGGTCCTCCATCAGCCTGCCTTTGCCGCTGACAAAGGCGGCAGCGCAGGCGGCGCCGCTGACGCTGCAGCTGGACCTCGGCGCCGATCAGCCAGGGCGTCTGCAGTTGCAGCTGGGGCAGGCCCTGCCGCTGGCACTGCAGGCACAACTGGCGCTTCGAGAGCAGCCTTTCCGCGCCGGGCTGCGCCTGGGTGCTGGCGAGGTGGCGCTGCCCGACGCGGCGGGACTGGCCATCAGCGGTGCCGTGGACAACATCGATCTGGGGGCCTGGGCGGCGTGGCTGGCCATGCAGACGGTGGGTGGCGGACTGGGCCTTGGCCTGAGCAGCATCGATCTGCAGCCGGCGAACATCATCCTGCTTGGCGCCAGCGGGCCGGCCGAGAGCCTGCAGTTCCGCAGCAACATCCAAGCCGGCTGGACGGCCGAGTTGCGCAGCGAGGCGGTTTCCGGCAGCGTCCGGCTGGATCGGCGTGATGGCGCACCGGCCCTCTTCGCACAGTTCGACAAACTCCATCTGCCGGAGGCTGGAGAGACCGGCACGCAACGTAGCACCCTGGATCCGCGCACGCTGCCAGCGCTGCATTTCTCCGCCACCGACCTGCGTGTGGGCAAGGCGCTGCTGGGCGAGACCCGAATTGAGGCCTATCCCACCGCCGAGGGACTGCGTTTCGACCAGCTGGAAGCACGCTCACCCGGCTTGACGCTGGCCGGCAGCGGCCTTTGGGGGGTCGATTCCGAAGGCGCCATCGGATCCAGCTTCAAGCTGCGCTTCAGCGCCGAAGACCTGGGTCTGATGCTGGCTGGCCTGGGCTTTGCAGCGCCGGTCGAAGGCGGTCAGACGCTGGCTGCGATTGACGCGCGCTGGGTTGGTCCGCCCACCGCCTTCAGCCTTGAGCGCTTGCGTGGCACGATGGAGGTCAGTGTCGGCGGCGGCCGTCTGCTCGACCTGAGCCCCGGCGCAGGGCGAGTGTTCGGATTGTTGTCCCTGCGTGCCCTGCCACGTCGGCTCGCGCTGGACTTCCGCGATGTCTTCGAAACCGGTCTGGCCTTCGACAGCATCAACGGCAGCTTCGATTTCCAGGAAGGCAATGCGTGGACCACCAACTTGAATGTTCGCGGCCCGGCCGCAGATATCACGGTCATCGGCCGGACCGGGCTGGCACTACGCGACTATGATCAGGAAGTTCAAGTCTTGCCGCGCGTCGGCAGCGCATTCCCGGTCGTCGGCGCGATCGCCGGTGGCCCGGCCGGAGCCGCCGCCGGCCTGATCGTGCAAGGTATGCTGGGACGTGGTCTGGACGACGCCAACAGTTACCTCTACAACGTCACCGGCACCTGGGAAGACCCGGCAGTCGAGCGAGTCGAGCGGCCGTCGGTCAATCGTCGACCTGCGGAGGGTTGACGGCGAGTACCAGTGACCAGGAGCGAGTTCCAGTAGCCAGTTCCAGTGGCCAGTTCCAGTGGCCAGTGAAGAACGAGGGCGCAGAGGATTCTGTCCGGGCCCGATCGGGACTGACGATCGTGGGTTGGTGACCTGGTTTGAACGCTGCAATCTGGTGCCTATTGCGCATTTACCCATCAGCCCGGCTTTAGACTTTCAGTCCGCAAGTGTCACGCTCTTCACTGGCTACTGGAACTGGCCACTGGAACCGCTCTCGTCTCAACCCTGGACCCATCAATGCATACCCACCTCGATCTCGCCCGCAACACCTTGCTGACGCCCACCGGTCTGGACGAGGGGGCGCTGGAGCGCTTGTTCGGGACCTTGCTCGGGCCGGGCATCGATGCCGGAGATCTGTACTTCCAGAGCGCGCGACAGGAGTCGTGGGCGCTCGAAGATGGCATCGTCAAGGATGGCACTCACAGCATCGAGAGCGGCGTCGGTGTGCGGGCCTTGTCGGGCGAGAAGGCCGCGCTGGCCTATTCCGATGCGCTCGATCTGCCGGCCTTGAGCGAGGCGGCGCGCAGCGCCCGGGCCATTTCCCGTCAGGGCAGTGAGGGCCGGCTGGCGCTGTGGAAGCGCCCCACGGCGGTCGCGCGTTATGCCACCCATGACCCCATCGATGCGCTGACATCGGCGAGCAAGGTCGCCCTGTTGCGCGAGATGGACGGCTATGCCCGATCGCTCGATCCGGCGGTCAATCAGGTCATGGTGAGTCTGAGCGCACAGCACGAGACGATCCTGGTGGCGCGTTCGGACGGTACGCTGGCGGCCGATCTGCGGCCGCTGGTGCAGTTTCGCGTGCAGGTCATCGCCGAGCGCGGCGGACGCCGCGAGCAGGGTTTTTCCGGCGGCGGTGGCCGGCTCGATCTGGTCGACTACCTGGCCACCGACAAGGCCCGCTGGCATGTCCGTGAGGCGGTCCGCCAGGCGCTGGTCAATCTGGATGCCATCGCCGCGCCGGCCGGACCGATGACGGTGGTGCTCGCGCCGGGCTGGCCCGGTGTGCTGCTGCATGAGGCGGTCGGTCACGGGCTGGAGGGCGACTTCATCCGCAAGGGCAGTTCGGCTTTTGCCGGGCGGGTCGGTGAGCGCGTGGCCAGTCCGCTGTGCACCGTGGTCGACGACGGCACCCTTGATCGCCGCCGTGGTTCACTGACCATCGACGACGAAGGTACGCCCACCAGTTGCACCGTCCTGATCGAGAACGGGGTGCTGAAGGGCTTCATGCAGGACAATCTGAATGCGCGGTTGACGGGCGCGGCGCCGACCGGCAACGGACGGCGCGAATCCTTCGCCCATCTGCCGATGCCGCGGATGACCAACACCTACATGCGCGCTGGTCCGCATGCGCCGGAAGAGATCATCCGCTCGGTCAAGCGTGGCCTGTATGCGGCCAACTTCGGTGGCGGCCAGGTCGACATCACCTCGGGCCAGTTCGTCTTCAGCGCCAGCGAGGCGTATCTGATCGAAGATGGCAAGATCACTGCGCCGGTCAAGGGCGCCACCCTGATCGGCCACGGTCCGGAAGTGCTGACCCGAGTCAGCATGGTCGGCAACGATCTGTCGCTGGACGAGGGAGTCGGCGTCTGCGGCAAGGAAGGCCAGAGCGTGCCGGTGGGCGTCGGCCAGCCCACGCTCAAGGTCGATCAGCTGACCGTTGGTGGCACCCAGGGTGGCTGATGAGCGCACTACGCAAGCGCACACGCTGATTCACCTCGAGCCGCGCAAGGCGACGGCGCTGGTGTTCCTGTTGGCCAGCCTGAGCATGATCGGGCCGTTCTCCATCGACACCTTCTTCCCCGCCTTCCCGGCGATGCAGGTTGCACTGGATGCCAACGCCTGGCAGATCCAGCAAACCCTGAGCGTCTATCTGGCCGCCTATGCGCTGATGAGCCTGGTCCACGGTGCCCTCTCCGATGCACTCGGTCGGCGGCCGGTGGTGCTGGCGACACTGGTGGTGTTCGTGCTCGCCTCGATCGGCTGTGCGTTGTCGACCAGCCTCGATCAGCTGCTGTTCTTCCGGGTGCTGCAGGGGCTGTCGGCCGGGGCCGGCTCGATCGTCGGGCGGGCGATCATCCGCGATTGCTATACCGGACCGCAGGCACAGAAGGTCATGAGCCTGGTCCACATGCTGTTTGGCATCGCACCGGCTCTCGCGCCGGTGTTCGGCGGCTGGCTGCTGCCACTGGGCTGGCCGGCCACCTTCTGGTTTCTGGTCCTGCTCGGCGTGGCCCTGCTGCTGGCCTGCCTGTGGCTGCTGCCGGAAACCCACCCGCCGGAACAGCGCCATCCATTGCGGGTGGGCACGCTGGCGCGTGGCTACGGCGAACTGCTGGGCATGGCCCGCTTCCGTTGGCTGGCGCTCGCTGCCGGCTTCAATTTCTCGGCGGTGTTCCTCTACATCAGCTCGGCACCGGTGTTCGTGCTGCAGCATCTGGGCTTCAACGAGCAGCAGTTCGCCGCGCTGTTCTTTCCGGTCATCGGCGGCATGGTGCTGGGCTCCTTCCTGGTCGGCCGGATGGCCGGGCGCTTGAGCGGCACCGAAGGCATCCGCTGGGGCTACCGGGCGATCTTCGCCGGCGCGGCCTGGAACATCGGCCATGCGCTGTGGACCGATGCGGTCAGCTGGCCGTGGGCGGTATTGCCATTGAGCCTGATCGGCATCGGCACCTCAATGGCCTTCCCGCTGATGTCGCTGTTGATGCTGGAACTGGCGCCGACCCGCCGCGGTTCCAACTCATCGATGCAGATGTTCATCTCGCTCAGCGTGATCGCCGTGATCGCCGGCCTGCTCGCCCCAAAGGTCAACGGCAGCGTACTGAGCCTGGCCCTGACCTCGGCCGCTCTGAGCAGCATCGGCGCCCTCTGCTGGTGGCGCGCCTCGCGGCTGGAGGGTTAAAGAGCATTTTCAACACAAAGGACACGAAGGACACAAAGGAAAGCAAGAGCAAGTAAGGGCAAGTAAGAGCAAGTAAGAGCTAGTAAGAGCTAGTAGGAGCTAGTAAGAGCTAGTAAGAGCTAGTAGGAGCCGTTCAACACGAAGGACACAAGGGCAGAGCGAGTACTAAGGAGATACAGTGGCCCGTTCCAGTGGTCAGTTGCGAGCAAGAGCTACGGCGGAACGCCCTGAGCTGGCGTGCGCAGCACCCTTTGGAGTGCGATGCTCCGCATCGCTTTGGATGCTCCTCAGGCGGAACGTTCAGCCTCGTGCTGAGGTCGCCGAGATGGGGGGCGCGAGCGCTGGGCCCTGTTGCATCGGTAGCGATTGATTCGCTGGGTCCTGGAGGAGCATCCAAAGCGGCGCGGAGCGCCGCAGTCCAAAGAGAGCGCCGCAGTCATGCAAGAACTCAGTGACTTGCAGCGCCCGGTGGAGTTCGATGCTTTTGCTCTCCTTTGCCTTTTGCTCTTCCTTTGTGTCCTTTGTGTCCTTTGTGTTGAAAATCTCTTGATCTTGATCTTGATCTTGCTCTGGCCCTCTCAGCCCAGCGCCGCGAAGGCGTCACGGGTCAGGTTCTCGGGCTCTCCGTCGGTGGCGCGGACGTCGTCTTCGATGCGGATACCGCCGTAGGGCCGCAGTTGCTCGATCGCCTTCCAGTCGACCGTGTCCCGGTGGGGACCGGAGCGCAATTCGTCGAGCAGCATCGGAATGAAGTACAGGCCCGGTTCGATCGTGACCACCATGTCGGCTTCCAGCGTCCGGGTCAACCGTAGATAAGGGTGGCCAGCGGGCTTGGGTAGCGAGGTCCGGCCTCGCTCGTCGCCCTGAAAGCCGCCCACGTCATGCACCTGCAGGCCGATCAGATGGCCCAGACCGTGTGGCAAGAAGGTGCTGCTGATGCCTCGGGTGATGGCATCTTCAGCGCCAATCCTGAGGATTCCGGCTTGCTGCAGGACCTCGGCCAGCAGGCGGTGGCACTGCAGATGCAGACCGGCATAGTCCACGCCAGCCCGGACCTGGCCGGCCAGCGTCTGTTGAACAGTGTCGACTGCATCGATCAGGTCGGCATAGGCACCAGTATCGGCGGCGTAGCTGCGGGTGATGTCGCTGGCGTAGCCGTGCCAGCTGGCTCCGGCGTCGATCAGGAAGCTGCGACGCTGGGGCGGCGGGCTGCGGTCCTGGTATTGCCAATGCAAGATGGCAGCGTGCTCGTTGAGCGCGATGATGTTGCCGTAGGGCAGTTCGTTGTCGCCCTGCTGCGCCGCGGCCATGTACATCAGATGGATGCCCCATTCGCTCTCGCCGGCGCGGAAGGCGGCTTCAGCGGCCCTATGGGCACGCGCGCCAATCAGGCTGGCCTGGCGCATCAGGGCCATTTCGAAGGCGGTCTTGCGCGCTCGCCCGTAGTGCAATACCGCGATCGGCTCGTCCGGGTTGTCTGGACCGCGATCAGCCAACCGGGTGCCCTCCGGCGCCAGGATGGTGTAGTGGCGCAGATCCGTCGATAACTCGGCTCGCGCCTGCGTGATATCGCGCACGACACGGACATCGAAGTGCTCGACCCAGGCACCGACCGGATCAGCCGGCACCCGATGCCAGTAGTCGGCTGGCTGGGCGTAGATCAACAGCGGCTTGTGACCGGGTCGGACCTCGATCCAGCAATCCGGTTCGGCCAGTTCAGGAATCCAGCTGCGAAACAAGGGACTGGCCCGAAACGGCACCGCCAGATCATCCAGAAACTGATAGTTGAGCGAGCCACTGCCAATCAACAGGCCATCGAGGTCGCACAGCGACATCGCCCGCTCGGCCCGACGCAGATACTCGGCAAAATGCGCCGGGTAATGATGGTCGATATCGTCCATGGCAGCTCCAGCGCAAGGCACAGGCTGGTGATGTTAGCGCACGCTGGCGGAACCGGACTTGAAGCGAAGAGCGAGTTAACCACAAAGGACACAAAGGACACGAAGGAGAGCAGAGCGAGGAGCGTTGTTCGCACTAGATGTTGGACGATTGCAACCACGAAAGCGCCGCTGCGTCGACAAGCTTCTCTCTCTGAAAGCTCTTCCTTTGTGTCCTTTGTGTTGAATGCTCTTCTGCTCTTGATCTTGAGCAGCCAGAAACGAAATCGGCGCCCCGCCGGGCGCCGATTCGAATCTCACTGGCCACTGGAACTGGCCACTGGCAACTCCGGGCTCAGTCCTCGCCGGTGAAGAAGGCGAACAGGCGCATCAGGTGCATGAACATGATCCAGATGTCGCCGAACAGGCTGCAGGCGATGACGATGTAGTTTGCTTCGCCATCATTGACCAGTCGGCTGGTCGAAAACAGCATGCCGGCGGCGGTCAGCAGCACCGCGGCCGAGGAGATCATCAGCGACAGGATCGGCAACTGCAGGAAGATGTTGGCGACGATCGCCGCCAGCACGACCAGTACACCGACCAGCAGGAAGCCGCCGAGGAAACTGAAATCCTTGCGCGTCACCAACGCATAGCCGGACAGGCCGCCGAAGACCAGCGCGGTGGTGCCCAGGGCGTAGATCGGAATGCGCGGATCGAGCGCGGCGTACATGCCCACGATGGGTCCGAGCATGAAACCGAACAGGCCGGTGTAGACGAAGGTCAGCAGCAGACCGGCGGCCGAGTTGCGGAAAGCATAGATCAGCCACGGCATGCCGATCACGAAGATCAGGAACAGCCAGGGCGAAATGACGCCCACCCCAGCCCGAATCGCCGCAAAGGCGGTAATCGTGCTCCATACCAGCGACAGGGTGAGCAGCAGATAGGTGTTGCGAATGACCTTGTTGGTCGCCAGCGTCTGGGCAATGACCGCGCCGGAATGCATCACTTGAGCCATCGAGGAGGTCTCCATAAGGGATGACGACATGCTACCGAAATTTGGTGGTGAATGCGTGAGTTGCAAGGGGACAGGGCTGAGGGTCAGAAGAGCAGGCCTGTTCGGGGTCGGGGTCGGGGTCGGTATCGGGATCGGTTTGCTTCGGCGTAACCGTCCTCACTCTCGCCAACCGTGTGGTGACGCCGCACCAAGTTTTCAGAATCAGCACGATCTGGTCGAGTACGGCAGGTCGTTGCCTGCGATGCCGATTCCGACCCCGACTTCACATCACTGCATCAGTTTTGGATCGCACCCTGGGCCGAGGGCCGAGGGCCGCTCTGGGCCCTATGCCCTGGGCCCTGGGCCCTCGCTACCTGGGCCCTCGCTGCCATGTGTCGCCTTGCTGCCCGCACCCCGCACCCTTTGCAGCACCGCCCAAACCCCCACCAACACCCCGCCCGCGATCACTCCAACCAGCCCTTGGGCGGCGATCTCGCCGACGCCGCTGAGCAGGCTGCCGAAGGTGGGAACGGTGGCTGCGGCATCGGTGCCGGCCTTGATCAGGTGATGCAGCGGTGGCAGGCTGTGGACCAGGATGCCGCCGCCGACCAGGAACATCGCGGCTGTGCCTACGATCGACAGCGTCTTCATGAAGTACGGCGCAGCGACCAGAATGGCCCGCCCGATCGCATTCTTCAGCCGTGTCCAGGCATTCTCGCCCTTGAGTTGCGCCAGCCACAGTCCCGCGTCATCAAGCTTGACGATGCCGGCGACCAGGCCATAGACGAGCACCGTGATCAGCACCGCGATCGTCACCATCACGGCAATCTGGGTTGTGAACGGTGCGGCGGCGATCGTGCCCAGCGTGATGACCAGGATCTCGGCCGACAGGATGAAGTCGGTGCGGATCGCACCCTTGATCTTTTCCCGCTCGAAGGCGACCAGATCGACCTTCGGATCGGCGACGGCCTTGACCAGTTCGCGACGATGCACCTCGTCTTCGGCCTTCGAGTGGAACAGCCGGTGGGCGACCTTCTCGAAGCCTTCGAAGCACAGGAAGGCGCCCCCGAGCATCATCAGCGGGATGATCGCCCAGGGCAGAAAGGCACTGATCGCCAGTGCGCTCGGTACCAGGATCGCCTTGTTGCGGAACGAACCCTTGGCCACTGCCCAGACCACCGGCAACTCGCGATCCGGCTTGACCCCGGTGACCTGCTCGGCGTTGAGGGCCAGATCATCCCCCAGCACCCCGGCGGTCTTGCGCATCGCCACCTTGCTCATGACCGCGACGTCGTCGAGCAGCATGGCGATATCGTCCAGCAGAGTCAGCAGGCTGCTACCGGCCATGGCGGTGGTCCGTGGGAAGAAGGGGGATGGTAGCTCGGACGCAGGGCTGATGAGCAGGGCGGAGGGCACGGAAGAGCAGGGCCCAGGGCTCAGGGCCCAGAAGAGCGGCCCCGGGCACCGAGCAAAGACGCGCCGATTTCCCGTCGAGGCTGCTCGTTCCTGCTGGGTCCTGGGCCCTGACCCCTGGGCCCTTGCCCTTAAAGCAACTCCGGCAAATCCCGAAAATGCGCCAGCGCCTCCGGGTTGGCCAGCGCGTCGGTGTTCTTGACCGGGCGGCCGTGGACGACGTTGCGGACCGCCAGTTCGACGATCTTGCCGCTGATCGTGCGTGGGATGTCGGGCACGGCGATGATCCTGGCCGGGACGTGGCGCGGGGTGGTGTTGTCGCGGATCAGCTTGCGGATGCGTCCCTGCAACGCCTCGTCCAGTTCGATCCCGGGGCGCAGACGGACGAACAGCACGACGCGCACGTCGCCTTCCCAGTCCTGGCCGATAGCAATCGATTCCAGCACCTCGTCGAGTTTCTCGACCTGACGATAGATCTCGGCGGTCCCGATGCGTACGCCACCCGGATTGAGGGTGGCGTCCGAGCGCCCGTAGATGATGATGCCGTCGTTCTCGGTCAGTTCGGCCAGATCACCGTGGCACCAGATATTCGGGAACTTGTCGAAGTAGGCCTCGTGATACTTGCGCCCGTCCGGGTCGTTCCAGAAGCCGATCGGCATCGACGGAAAGGGTGCCGTGCAGCACAACTCGCCGGGCTGGCGCCGCACCGGCTTGCCGTCGTCGTCGAGGATCTCCACCTTCATGCCCAGACCACGGCACTGCAACTCGCCTCGATACACCGGCAGCAGCGGATTTCCCAGCGCGAAGCAGCTGATGATGTCGGTGCCGCCGGAAATGGAGCTGAGCAGCA
>DAIMJK010000029.1:2651-16441 GCA_036722245.1 Lysobacterales bacterium | reverse complement strand
TTGCCTTCCAGCACCAGATCGCCCGGATAGGGCGGCTGAGCGTCCAGCCCGATGGTGTTGCGATAGGGAGTGATCCGGGCCCGCGCCGATCGCACGCCGCGCGTCTGGGCGTGGTCGGCCAAGCGGTCGAACAGATACTGTGCTCGCGCCTGGCCATGTTCGCGCACGACCGCGTCGAAGGCCTCCAGCCATTCGGTGGTTTCAACCGGATCGGGGTCGGCTTCGACCACCGCACTGGCGAGTACGCCGCGGGCGGCGTTGGGAAAATCCTGCATGCTTGGACTATTTGGCGGTCGATCGGCCGGCAATGGTAAGAGCGGGCACACTCGGTTGGCGAGTGTCAGTGCAGAACCTTGATGAGCCTGCAGCCATTCCCTATTCATGACGGGCGCGTCACCATGGGGCTGACCCTGCACCGATGGGAGTGATGAATGAGAGCGGTCCTGCTGTTCCTGTGGCTGTGCTGCAGCGCCACCGCGATTGCGGCGCCCACCTATGATCTGGAGTTCACGCTGCGCTTCGATGCCGATCGACGCGACGCGGTCGGCGAGATCCGGCTGGGCGCCGGCAGCGCGCGAGTGGTCCAGCTCGACATGGCGATGAGCACGCGCCGATACAGCGACATCGAGATTCACAAGGGCAAGGGCAGCCTGGAGCGCAACGGCGATCGGGTGGTGTGGCGGCCGGATGGCCCCGGTGTGCTGCGCTATCGTGCCAGGATCGATCAGCGGCGCAGTGATGGCAGCTATCGCGCCCGCTTCGAAAAGGACTGGGCCCTGTTTCGCGGTGATCACGTCTTTCCGGCGGCGAAGGTGCGCACGCGCGGCGGCGCCCGTTCGCGCTCCTGGCTGAGCTTCGATGGACCCGAGGGCTGGCATTATGAATCGCCCTACCCACGCGACAAGGGCGACCGCTTCCGGGTCGACATTCCCGAGCGGCTTTTCGACCGGCCGGTGGGCTGGATGATTGCCGGCAAACTGGGCGTGCGGCGTGACCTGATTGACGGGATGCATGTCTATATCGCCGGTCCGGCGGGCCTGGCCTTGCGCCGGATGGAGATGCTGGCCCTGATCGGTCACACGACGCCGGACATGCGCCGTGCCTTCGGCAAGCTGCCGGCCAAGATCCTGATCGTGATCGGGCCGGAGCCGATGTGGCGTGGCGGCCTGTCCGGCCCCAACTCGCTCTATCTGCACGCCGATCGGCCATTGATCAGTGAAAACGGTACCAGCACACTGCTGCACGAACTGACCCATGTGATCACGCGCATCCGCGGCGCGGCCGATGACGACGACTGGATCGCCGAAGGCCTGGCCGAGTACTACGCTCTGGAATTGCTGCGCCGTTCCGGCGGGATCACCCAGTCGCGTTTCGACACTGCCATGAAGTGGCAGGCGGATTGGAGTCGCAAGGTCAAGACACTGCGCAAGCCCCGATCAGCCGGTCCGACGACCTCGCGGGCGGTGGTGCTGTTTCGGGACATCGATCGTGAGCTGCGCGCGGTCAGCGCGGGCGAACACAGTCTGGATGATGTGGTGCAGGCACTGATGCCCGGACGTGCGGTGTCGACCACGCACCTGATCCAGACCATCGAGCGGATCGCCGGGGGCCCGCTGGAAAGCCTGGAGACGCCTCTGTTATGAACAGTTTGCTGGCGCCTGCGGGTCGGACTGGCCCGTGGCGCTGCGCTCCGCCGCGCTCAACGGCGCCAGCCCCAGCGGCCACATCAATGCTTCCGAGAACTGCTGCAGGCGTTCGCGCTGCAGTTCCGGACTGAGCTCGACCGTCAGCGCCGATTCCGCACCGTTCTCGAAAGCCAGCGGCAGGACTGCGGTCAGACCCAGCCAGCAGACCGCCAGACTGAGGACTGGCCAGCTGGCGCGAGACTTGCGGAGAAAAAATCCACGGCGATAGTAGCTGGTGGGGCGTGCCATTGACGCTTCCTCGTTTCTTGGAGTGCACCACTGACCGCCAGTATGCGCTCAAGTTTCCTTCCGGTCCGGTCGATTGCGACCAGCCGGCCCGCCGCTGCGGTGAATGGAGCGGCTAGCCCCGCGGGTGATGTTGCTGGTGCAGACGCTTGAGACCCTCGCGTGCGACCAGGGTGTAGATCTGGGTCGTCGACAGATCGCTGTGACCGAGCAGCAGCTGGACCACCCGCAAGTCGGCGCCATGGTTGAGCAGATGGGTCGCGAAGGAATGGCGCAGGCTGTGTGGGGACAGGGTGCTGCGCACGCCGGCACCGATAGCGTAGCGCTTGATCAGCGCCCAGAAGGCTTGCCGCGTCATCGCGCCGCCGCGGCGGGTGACGAACAGGGCGGCGCTCTGCCTGCCACCGAGCAGTTCCGGCCGCGAAGTTGCCAGATACTGCTCTATCCAGTGCTGCGCCTCGTCTCCCAGCGGCACCAGCCGCTCCTTGCGCCCCTTGCCGAAGATCCGTACCACCCCCTGCGCCAGACTCAGCGAGGCGGCGGGTAGATCAACCAGTTCACTGACCCGCAGACCGCTGGCATACAGCAATTCCAGCATCGCCTTGTCGCGCAGGCCCAGCGCGGTGTCGAGATCGGGCGCGCGCAGCAAGGCTTCGACCTCGGCTTCGCTGAGCGCCTTCGGCAGCGCGCGTGGCAGCTTGGGTGGACTCAAGTCCGCGGCCGGGTCGGCCAGGCCGGGGTGTGCGCGCGCCAGCCAGCCATAAAACTGGCGCAGCGTCGATACCAGTCGGGCCGCCGAGCGCGGCTTGCCACCGGCGCCGAGCCGCTGGCCCAGATAGGCCAGCAGATCGGCCTGGTCGGCCTGTTCCAGTTGTCGCTCCCTGCTGTGCAACCACGTCGCCAGCCCACGCAGATCAGCGCCATAGCTGCCCAGCGTCGCCCGACTCAAACCCCGCTCGGCCCAGATCTGGTCGAGAAAGCGGTCGATGATGGTGGGGGTGGGCATGGGGCGAGCATATCTCGGAGAGCAGGGGTGAGGGCTCACAAGAGCAGGGCCCAGAAGAGCAGGGCCCAGGGCCCAGGGCCCAGAAGAGCAGGGTCCAGGGCCCAGGGCCCGGAAGAGCTTGGGGCTTGTGCGCACAGCCGGGGCTCCTCTGGGCCCTGTGCCCTGGGCCCTCGCTGAGCCGTTCCAGTGAAGAGCACGACGCTCAGGATGCTTCCGAATTCCTGGCCAGAAGCACCGTCACGGTCCCCGACCACAGATCGTGCAGGGCCTGCCGGTCGGTGCGGAAGGGGCAGCTGAGGTAGCCGATCAGGGGCATGCCGAGCAGCCCGCCCAGCACCAGCCGGCGCATCAATGCCGGCATGGCAGGGCGTTGGCCGGTCGGATCGGTGAGCCGCAGGCTCCACGCCCGCATGCCCAGGGTCTGGCCACCGTGGCGCCAGGAAATCAGAAAATAGGCCGCCACCAGCAACAGCAACCACAGCTGATACAGCGGGTTTCCAGCCGCCACGGCGTCGCCCCCGGTCAGTGGCAGTACCAGAAACGAACCGACGAACAGGATCGCCAGCACGACCAGAGCGTCATAGATCCAGGCCAGCAGTCGGCGCCAGAGCGGGGCGTGATGGGCAATACGCATTGCGGAATCTTAGCCTGGATGCGGGCGAGTTCCAGTGACGAGCAGGAGGCTGAAGGCTGTATGGCCGGGTACGAGTCACTTTGCGCCGGCCACACCGAAGTGGGCAATTGACCGACGCGCAGCACGAACCGCTCAAGTACCTTGGAAGTGACGTCTGGTCGCGCCGACTGACGCCAGAACACCGCTGCGTCTACCTGGTCAAGCACGACCGCGTCGACTTCCTGCAAGGGCTCTCAACTTCAGCCCGAGGCTGCCGATTGCCAGCAGGCCGCTCTGAACTGGAACTGGCTACTGGAACTGCTCTCCTAGAACCGATACCGCAGTCCCAGCTCGAAGCTCCGCTCGGGCCCGACATAGATGCCCTGGCGCAATCCGGCGATGTAGTCCTTGTCGGTAAGGTTCTTGACCGCTCCCGACAGGCTCAGGCGCTCGTTGACCGCGTAGCTGGCAGTCAGGTCGGTAGTCGAGTAGCTCGGGATCAGGCCACCCCAGGTACCGGTCGAGCCGGTGGTCAGCTCGCGCGTATTGAGGCCGTCGCCAAACTGTTCGCTGGTGTAGTTGAACAGCAATGCGGTCTGCAGCGCACCCGTCTCATAGGACAAGGACAGATTGGCGGTACGCTCGGGCGAGTAGGCGAGGCGATTGCCTTTCAGCGCCTCCCCCGGACGGTCCTCGCTGAAGTCCGCTTCGGGAATCCAGGTGAAGTTACCATCCATTCGGAAGCCGTTGCCGAAGTCAAAACCGAGCGCGGTCTCCAGCCCACGGTGGATGGCGCTGCCCTCATTCGGGGCGCGGATTCCGGAGACACCGGGATCGACCTGGTTGGAGAAGTCCATCTGGAACACGGTTGCCGCGTAGTCCAGCGCACCACTGCTGCCGCGCACGCCGAACTCGATATTCACCGATTTCTCGGCTTCGGTCGGGGTCTCGCCCGAACCGAGCACACTGCCGACCAGCGGCGGCGCGAAGGCGCGGTATACGCTGCCGAAGAACTGCGCTGAGTCGTTGACCACCCAGGTAGCGCCCAGGCCCGGCATCACCTCGGTGTTGGAAAAGCTGTCGGCCGGCGCGTTGGTGCGACGATTCTTGCGTTCCTGCTCGTAGGATTCGATGCGCACGCCAGCGGTGATCGACAGCCGCTCATCGATGTCGAAACGGTTCTGCGCGAACAGGGCCAGGCTGTCGCCCGAATCCAGGCGGTCGTTGGACAGACCGCCGCGGCCCGGGTCGGGAGAACGCGGTCGACCACGCACCGCCAGCACGGTCTGGTCCTCCATCTCCTCCTGCATCAGGCGCAGGCCGAGCTCCGCCTCACCGCCGACGCCGAAAGCCGAGTGAGTGACACTGAGACGGGAGTCGACCCCGACGCGCGTGAAGGCACGGTTGTTGCCGTTGAGATTGTCGCTGTAGTTCCACACCGTGAAACCGTCGGCGTTGGTCGTGGTCGCCGCACCACTGACAGTGCCGAAGCGCCAGTAGTCACGGTAGGTCTCGCTGACGTAGGCCAGTGTCTCCAATCGCGCGTTGGCACTCAGATCCCAGGTGTGGTTGAGGTCGAAGGAGTTGCGCCCGGTAAGGAAGAAATCGTCGGGTGCGGGGTTGAAGCGCGCGCCTGCCTCGTAGGCATCCGGGAAGATGCCCCGATAGGAAATATTGGCGCTGTTGCGGTAGTAGGCGAACTTGATGCCAACATACTGGTCCTCGCCGACCGCCATGCCGGCCTTGACCATCGCGTCGGTCATGCCGTAGTCCTTGTCCATGAAGCCGTCGCTCTCGGCACGGGTCACGACCATCCCGAAGCGGGAATCGCCCGAGCGCGGACTGGCGCCGAGTTCGACGGTCGCCTCGACGGTGTTCCAGGAACCGACCCGGGCAGCCACCACGGCGCCGTCTTCTGGCGTCCTGGTGAGAAAATTGATCACTCCGCCGATGGTGTTGGGACCGTAGCGCAGCGAAGCAGCCCCGCGCAGCACCTCGACCCCGTCCATGCGCTGGATGCGCGGATTGTAGTAACGGCTGTTGCCGACGAAGATGCCCGGCTGGATCGGCACGCCGTCCTCAAGTACCAGCGTCTTGTAGTCGCCGGCGGTGAGCCCGCGCACACCGATGTTGGTCACCACCGCACTTTCTTCTTCTCGCTTGACGTGTACGCCGGGCACCCGACGCAGCACATCCTCGGTGGATCGAGGCTGGATCCGGTCGATGTCTTCCAGCGTCACAACGGTCACCGCGCCGGGAATCAATGCAGCGGCGTCCTCGCTCTTGCCCACCACGTTGATACGCGGCAACAGGCGTTCGTCGACGGATTCGGCAAAAGCATTGCCACCGACACCGAGGAGCGCCAGACAAAGCGCCGCAGGCAACTGCGCCCGACGCGGCAATGCAATGCCTGCAGTGACTGAAGCCGGCGATCGGCGTGACCGAAGCCGGATGGGCAGGAAAGGACTGGAGACCGGAACAGACAACTTGCGCATGGGGATCGATCCGACATCGGAAGTGAATAGTAGTGCGCAAGGATATGCGAAGTATTCGTATTTGCAAGTAGGCGAGGCACGAAATGTTGCTGCTGCCCGGCTGCGGGCCGCGCCGCCGCCATCAAGACGGCAGCCTTCCGGATCAGGCGATGCGCAGCAACGGCATGCTGTGCACGGCGGCGACCGATGTCGGCGGGATGGCCGCGACGTCGGCCAGCAGTGCGGCGGCGGTGACTTGCGGGCCGGCCCCGTTGCCACCGATCAGCAAGGGCTGGTCACCGTGGTACTCGGTGTACAACAGGGCGCGGTTGGCGGCGCCACGGCAGCGGGCCAGTTCGTGCTCGTGCGGCAGTGCGACCGGACCCACAACAGCGCGTACACCGTCGAAATGGGCTCGGTAGATCCAGCGCTGACCAAGAGCACGCGCCTGCTTGACGCGCTCGCGCCAGTGCCGGCCGGCCTCAGTCAGCCACTGGGCAAGGCTCTGGTAGGTGGGACGTGGTGGCAGCAACGGCGCCAGCTCAATCTGACCGCGGTCGATGTCGTAACCGGCGAAGCGCAAGACCACCAGCAGCTTGCGGGCGACATCCTCGCCGGACAGATCCGCGGCCGGATCGGGCTCGGCCAGCCCCAGATCGACCGCGCTTGTCACTGCATCGACCAGTTCCTGGCCTTGTTGCAGCTGATCGAGGACGTAGCCCAGTGTCCCTGACAGGGTAGCCTCGATCGCCCGTAGCTGGTCGCCGGCCTCGCGCAGCCGGCGCACGCTGCTCAGGATCGGCAAGCCTGCGCCTACCACCGCGCTGCAGCCCACCTGTTCCAGCTGCCCAGCCAATGCGCTCCAGCCGGGCCCGGCGAAGGCAAGCTTGTTTGCCGCAACCAGCGCATGACCCTGCGCCAGCCAGGACGGGTAGAGGGCGGCTACGCTGTCGGCGGCAGTGGCATCGATCAGCACCGTGCCGGCCGGCAGGATCGCGCCTAGCGCGGCAAGTGGCAGCAGACGGGTACTGCCCTGCAGTTGCGCGACGGCGTGCTCTGGCCGCAGTCCGTCGCGGTGGTACAACACGCCAGCCCGATTGGCCGCGGCGACCAGCCGATGGCGGTCCGATTGGCGCTGCAGCAAGTCCAGCAAGGCGACGCCGACCCGGCCGGTGGCACCAACCAGTGCAAGCGGCCGCGAGGCGTTGCTGGCCGCGCGCGCCTCCGGTCGCAGTGGGGTCGTACGAGGCGCGAGCAGATCACGCAGCGCCGGTTCGAAGAGCTGCGCGTCGGCCAGAAAGCCATCATGACCGCGATCAGAATGGATCCGCAGCAAAGTCGCGTTCGGCAGCAGACGCGCGACTTCAGCCTGCTCCCGCGGCGGGTAGAGACGGTCGCTGTCGATCGCCACAACCAGCGTGCGGGCGAGGATCCGACCAAGCACGCGATCGATCGCTTCGGTGGCGCCGAGGTCGAAGTTGTTCATCGCATTGGTCAGGACCAGATAGCTGTTGGCGTCGAAGCGCTGTACCAGCTTGCTGCCCTGATGATCCAGGTAGGACAGCACCTGCAGCCGACCGTCTGCACGCCGTTCGCGACCGAAACGCTGCTCGAACTCGCCGCTGGCGCGGTAGCTGTAGTGGCCGAGCTGACGCGCCAGCGCCAGGCCGCGGACCGGGCCGGCGTCGGCCGCGTAGTGACCGTCGGCGTAGGCCGGATCCTGCCGCACCAGCGCGCATTGCAACTCGCCCAGCGCGACCGCGTCGGGCGGTTGACGCCAGCTGGTTGCCACCAGCGCGAGACGCCGCACCCGGTTTGGCTCCTGCAAGGCCCACTCCAGCGCCTGGAAGCCACCCATCGAGCCGCCGATGACCAACTCGATGCCGCGCAGGTCCAGATGCTCGAGCAGCAGGCGCTGATGCGCGACCAGGTCGTTGATGGAAAGCTGCGGAAAGTCACCGCCCGGGATGCGGCCATCGCCGCGGTCACTGCGCGGGCCAAGGCTGCCGTAGCAGCCACCCAGCACATTGGCGCAGACGATGAAGTAGCGCTCCGGATCGAGTGCCTTGCCCGGCCCGAACAGCGCCGGCCACCACGCCGGCACATCGGTCGAGGCGGTCAGCGCATGACAGACCCAAATGACGTTGTCACGCCTCGCGTTCAGCCGGCCCCAGGTCTGATAGCCGATCGTCGGCCGCTCCAGAACGGCGCCAGAGGCCAGAACAAGCGCGTCCTCCGGTGTGTAGCGGCGCAAGTCGGGGGGGAGGAAGGATTCTGGCTTCATGGGGGTCCTGTGCGAAGACTGGTGGGGTGAGGCAGAGGGCCCAGGGCTCAGGGCCCAGAAGGGCCAGGCCCAGGGCCCGGTGGAGCCGCATGATGCGAGCTTCTCTGGGCCCGGTGCCCTCGCCCTCAGGCGCTCTTCCGCAATGCCACTCCATCCAGCGCCTGCGCAATATCGCCGGTGATGTCGTCGATGTGCTCGATGCCGACCGACACGCGGACCAGCCCAGGGGTGACGCCGGCGCTGCGTTGTTCAGCGTCGCTGAGCTGCTGGTGGGTGGTGCTGGCCGGGTGAATTACCAGAGTCTTGGCGTCGCCGACGTTGGCCACATGGCTGACCAGTTGCAGCCGGTCGATGAATGCCGCTGCCGCTTCCCGGCCGCCGGCCACCTCGAAGGTGAAGACGCTGCCGAAGCCGTTCTTCAGATAGCGCTTGGCCTTCAGATGCGACGGATGATCGGAGAAGCCCAGGTAATTGACCGAGCTGACCTGCGGATGCGAGCGCAGCCAGTGCGCCAGTGCGTGGGCGTTCTGGTTGTGTCGCTCGACCCGCAGCGACAGCGTTTCCAGCCCCTGCAGCAGCAGAAAACTGTTGAAGGGCGATTGTGCCGGGCCCAGATCGCGCAGGCCCTCGACCCGGGCGCGGATGATGAAGGCGATGTTGCCGAAGGGACTGCCCTCGCCAAAGGTCTGCCAGAAATTCAGGCCGTGATACCCAGGCGAGGGTTCGGAGAACAGCGGAAACTTGCCGCTGCCCCAGTTGAAACGCCCGGCGTCAACGATGACCCCACCGATCGAGGTGCCGTGGCCGCCGATCCACTTGGTTGCACTGGCCACCACGATATCGGCACCAAAGTCGATCGGCCGACACAGATAGCCACCAGCCCCGAAGGTGTTGTCGACGATCAGCGGGATGCCGTGATCGTGGGCGACCCGCGCCAGCTTCTCGAAGTCCGGCACATTCGAGCCAGGGTTACCGATGGTCTCCACGTACAGCGCCTTGGTCCGCTCGTCGATCAGTGCTTCGAAGCGGGCCGGATCATCGCCATCGACAAACTTCACGCCGATCCCCAGCCGCGGCAAGGTGACCTTGAACTGGTTGTAGGTGCCGCCGTAGAGCAGGCTGGTGGAAACGATGTTGTCGCCGGCCTGAGCCAGATTGGTGATCGCGACGAACTGCGCCGCCTGGCCGGAACTGACCGCCAGGGCCGCCACGCCGCCTTCGAGCGCGGCGATGCGCTGCTCGAACACGTCCGAGGTGGGATTCATGATCCGCGTGTAGATGTTGCCGAACTGCTGCAGTCCAAACAGCGCAGCGCCGTGTTCGGCCGAATCGAAGGTATAGGAGGTGGTCTGGTAGATCGGCACTGCGCGGGCATTGGTGCCCGGCGCCGGGGATTGACCGGCATGCAGCTGCAGGGTCTCGAAACGGTAGTTCTGGCTCATCACGGGATCTCCACAAACGGCGGTAAAGAGGTATAGACGTCTATACGGCCGTAAGGCTAACTGGGCCGAGTGAGAGCGTCAAGCGCCTCGTGCGCAGGATGAGGAGGATCAGGCTCATGCGCGCTCAGACTGAGCGCCGCAAGCAGAATTGGTGATAGATGCTTCGGTAGTCACCCGCGATACGCGCCTGACGGCGGCGCCGGGCTTGGCATCGAACTCGAATTGCTCTGAGCGGCCGTGCCCAGTTCAGCCAAGGACGCTGTTTGCCTTGGTGTACCAGGACATCACCGCGGCCAGGAACATCGCGGCAATCAGAGGTCCGGTGACCAGGAAGCCGGTCATGCTCGCCTCCAGGGTGCGGTCATGGCGGTTGCCCGACAGCAACCGCGTCAGACCGATGCCACCAAGCGCACCGAACAGGTAGCCACCGAACAGTGTAAAGACCACGATCAGCAGTAGTTCCACGATGGTGTCCTCGCATGACTTCTACCGTCTGTATACGTACGGTAGTGTCACCAAAGGACCATTTGTCGCAGCGATCGTTCAGTTTGGCGACAGCCAGAGCCTCGTTCGCTGCTTTCATGCGGCCGGTGCTACTCCAGCCAGCGCCTGAGCCATTGCGAGATCTCCCCATAGTAGTGACGACTGTTCGCGCCGTTCTGGATCCAGTGGTCCTCGTTTGGATAGACCAGCAAGCGGCTCGGGACCTGCTGCCGCTGCAGCAAGGACCAGTACTCCAGCACGTTGTTCATCGGCACCCGATAGTCGCGTTCGCCGACGCTGACCAGCGTGGGCGTACTGAAGTTGGCGGCCAGCCGGGCCGGATTCTGCTCGATCCAGACGCCACTTTGTTCCCATACCGGCCCACCGGCAGTGACCTCGCGACCGTAGATGACATCACTGGTGCCCCACTGCGCCTCCAGGTTGACCAGCCCGGCGTGCGAAATCAGGCAGCGGTAGCGGTTGGTCGTGCCTTGCATCCAGTTGGCCAGATGACCTCCATAGCTGGCTCCGCCGGCGCACTGGCGCTGACCATCGATGAACGGAAAGCGCGCTATCGCTACATCCGCAGCCTGATTGATCTCGGCCGCAGGTCCAGCGAAGGGATCACCGTGAATCGCCTGGGCGAAGGCTTCGCCGAAACCGGTCGAGCCGCTGTAATTGGTCAGCAGCAGGACGCGGTCCGTACCGGCCAGCAGATGGTAGTTCCAGCGCACGAAATAGAAGTCGCGCCACATCGAGTGCGGACCGCCGTGCATCAGCACCAGCAGCGGATACTTGCGCGACGGATCAAAGCCGGCCGGCTTGATCAGCATGCTGTGGACAGGCACCCCTCGGGCATTGTCAAACCAGAAGTGCTCTGGCTCGGCCAGATCCAGCGCGGCCGCACGCTCGGCGGCGATCTCGGTCAGCGGCCGATGGCTGCCGTCGCGCGGATCGATGCGGACCAGTTCGGGTGGCTCGGTACTGCTCTGGTAGACCGCGATCAGCACCTGATCGCGCCCACCACCGACCTGCAGGTTGCTGTACATGCCCTTGTCCAGTCGACGCATCACTCGCCCGACACTGGCTCCGGGCCGCAGCTGGTGCAGATCCACATGGCCGGCGCGCTCGCTCAGATACCACAGCCCCGAGCCGGTGGAGGCCGGCGCGAACTCGTCGATGGCGTAGTCGTCAGGCGCGCTCAGCCGACCCTGATAGTTGCCGTCGGGCCAGCTGAAGTGATCGATCCGGGTCGCGTTGTAGACCTTGTCACTGCGCGGCGTGACCTGCGCATAGAGTGACTTGCCGTCGGCGGAGAAGCGCGGCCTGGCGTAGCTGTCGCCCGTATCCGCGTCAGCGCCGGTCAATCGGCGCAGCTTGCCATCGGCCAAGGCGAGCACATACAGGTCCAGGTGAGTGAAGCGGTAGGCCGCGGTATGGGCGTTGGTGCTGGCCACGAAGGCAATCTGCTGGCCATCCGGTGAAAACACCGGATCAAGCGTGCCGCTGCTCAGCTCGCTGCGGGCGGCGAATCCCGGCTCATCCACCAGCGCACTGCTGGCGAGCAGATCGCGCGCCTGGCCACCATCGCTGGGGACCATCAGCAGCCGGGTCTGGCGTTCATCCAGCCAGCGATTCCAGCGCCGGATCGGAAAGCCATCATAGGTACGGACCCGGTACTTGCGTTCGGCCAGCTCGGCCGCCCGGTCGCGATTCTCCTGCTCGCTGCGGGTGCCGGCATGGACCTCGCTCTGGAACAGGATCTGAGAGCCGTCGGGCGAGAACTGTGGCGTCCGGGCGCCGCCCACCTGATCGGTCAGTCGGCGCGCTTCGCCCCCCTTGGCCAGGTCGAGCAAATAGATCTGGCCCGCTGCATCGCCCTCGCGTCTGGCGACGAAGGCCAGCTTGTTGCCGTCCGGTGACCAGGCCGGGTGACTTTCCGGTCCGGGGTGAAAGGTGATCCGGTGCCCGCCACCCTTGTCAGCGTCGATCAGCCAAAGATCGGCCTGATCCTTGCCCTCGTAGGAGGCCTCGATGATCGGCACTGCGATCCGCCGTCCATCCGGGCTGAGCACGGGTGCGGACATGCGCGGCATCAGCCACATGTCTTCATGCGTCATCGGCCGTGGCGATGCCGATAGCGACGCAGACCAACTCAGCAGCAGAACGGGATACAGAAGCGACACTGACAGGCGCACGCGGCTAGTCTCCGAACAGGGATGAGGGGGGACCATGCCTGTTCCGGTGGTCGCGCTCAACCCCGCTGGCGACTGATCCGCAATTGAGCCTACGCGCCGGCCTGTCATCGAAATCTGAATGGCTGCGTTGACCGCAGCGACGGAACAGCCGGCCCGCAGCGTTGAAGGGTCGAGGCTGTGAATGGCCCGCATCCCCCGCTTCGCAACAGGAGTCACTGATGAACGCACCAACCGAACGCACCACCGCGCAAGCTGCCAGCGCCACCAAGCGCACGATCCGCACTGCCCTGGTCCTGGGCCTGGGCATCGTCCTCGGCGGTGGTCTGGCGATGGCCGGTGGCCACGGTGGCCATCATGGCGGTCATGGCATGAAGGCCTTGAGCAAGATGGATCTCAATTCCGATGGGATGGTCACCCTGGCCGAGGCCGAAGCCTGGCGCGCCGAGCAGCAAATCGGACTGGACGCCGATGGCGATGGCATCATCAGCTTCGAGGAGGCGCGCGCACACCGGCGCGCCAAGGCCGAGCAGCGTGCCCGCGAACGCTTCATGCGCATGGACAGCAATGGCGATGGCGTGGTTTCGCTGAGCGAATTCAACGCCCGAGCTGAGGCTCGCTTTGCACGCCTGGACAAGGACGGCGACGGCATCATCAGTGCCGAGGAAATGCCAAAGCGCGGCTATTGGCGCGGCGAAGGTCGAGGCCGCGGCACGATGGAATCGCGCGGCGAGTAGATCGGTCTGCCCGGGGCGGCTGGTACAGCGTCCCGGCAGTTTTCCCGGACACCCCCAAGGTGATTGCTAGCCTTGGCGCGGATGCCGATGCCGATGCTGCTTGTAAGGAAGATCGCGTACCCTGCCCGCTCGCACACCGCTGGAGACCGGGCATGCAGGACCAGTCGCAGGCTGCACCCATCCGCAACCGCACCTTCGATGAACTGGTCGTCGGTGACAGCGCCGAGCTGAGTTCGGTGCTGACCCAGCGTGACATCGGTCTGTTCGCGCTGGTCTCGGGGGACGTGAACCCGGCCCATCTGGATCCCGATTTCGCCGGCCGCTCGCGCTTTCACGGAATCATCGGCCACGGCATGTGGGGCGGGGCGCTGATCTCGGCCGTACTGGGCACGCGCCTGCCGGGACCGGGCACGATCTACCTGGGACAGGAACTGCACTTCAAGCGACCGGTGCGCCCCGGCGATGCGATCACCGCGCGCGTGACCGTGCGCGAACTGCGCGCCGACAAGGACATCGTCGTGCTCGAATGCGAGTGCACAAACCAGTTCGGTCAGATCGTGATCAGCGGTCAGGCCGAGGTGCTCGCCCCGCGTGAGCGGATCGAATGGAGCCCGGGGCGTCTACC
>DAIMJK010000029.1:0-2641 GCA_036722245.1 Lysobacterales bacterium | reverse complement strand
CCCAGCGCCTCATTGCATCTGGGCGGTCCGGACCCGCTCGATCTGACCGGCAAGCGGGGTCTGATCGTCGGCATCGCCAACGACCAGTCGATCGCCTACGGTTGTGCCAGCGCAATGGCCGCAGCCGGGGCGGAACTGGCCGTCACCTATCTGAACGCGAAGGCCGAGCCGCACGTGCGGCCGCTGGCCGAAGCCCTGCGGGCATCACTCATCCTGCCCTGCGACGTCCGCGAAGCCGGCCAGCTGGAGGCAGTGTTCGAGACGATCGCGCGCGACTGGGGGCGGCTCGATTTCGTGCTGCATTCGATTGCCTATGCCCCGCGCGATGACCTGCATGGCCGCGTCGTGGACGCCAGCGCGGCGGGTTTTGCCCAGGCCATGGACGTCAGCTGCCATTCCTTCCTGCGCATGGCCAGGCTGGCCGAGCCGTTGATGGGCGATGGCGGCACCCTGCTGACGGTAACCTTCTACGGTTCATCCAGAGTGGTCGAGAACTACAATCTGATGGGCCCGGTGAAGGCAGCGCTGGAAAGTTCGGTACGCTATGTTGCGGCCGAACTGGGGCCGAAGGGCATCCGCGCCCACGCGATCTCGCCCGGACCCATCCGTACCCGTGCGGCCACCGGCATCGATCGCTTCGACGAGCTGCTGGCCGACGCCGCCGCGCGCGTGCCGGCACGGCAACTGGCTGATATCGCCGATGTCGGCCAGCTCGCCCGCTTCCTGGTCAGCGACGCCGCGAACGGGATCACCGGCACGGTGATTCCAGTTGATGGCGGTCAGCATCTGACTGCCTGAAGACGGTCGCAATCGGCATTGCTCGATGGCTCAGCGCACGGGCTGCACGCACCAGGAACAAGGACGTGTGCACGCTGCCGCAACGCCCCGAGATTGCTCCCCTCGCTACGCACGTGCTTGAAACATCCGGGCTAGGACTCATCCGTGCGCTGCAGCTGCAGACCGCCCGGATCGTCATCGACGAACGCGCCTGCCGGTCGGCTCAGCCGGATGCGCAGACCCAGATCGGTGCGTGAATCGGCATTCTCCAGCGCCGCTTCCAGGCTGATCCGGCCGGCGCTGTAGAGCCGGTACAGGTGCTCGTCGAAGGTCTGCATGCCGCGGTCCACACCCTGCTTCATCGCATCCTTGATCTCATGGATGGCACCCTTCTCGATCAGGTCGGAAATGAACGAGGTCTGCAGCAGCAACTCGACCGCCGGCACCCGCTTGCCGCGCACGTCCTTGATCAGGCGCTGCGAGATCACCGCCTTGAGATTCAACGAAAGATCGATCAGCAACTGGTGGCGCGAGGTGTCGGGGAAGAAATTGATGATCCGGTCGAGGGTCTGGTTGGCGTTGTTGGCGTGCAGTGTGGACAGGCAAAGATGGCCGGTTTCGGCATAGGCGATCGCGTACTGCATGGTTTCCCGGTCGCGGATCTCGCCGACCATGATCACGTCCGGATCGTGGCGCAGGATGTTGCGCAAGGCCGCGGCGAAGCTCATGCCGATGTCAGCCCGGATCGGCACCTGCTCGATTCCGGGAATGTGGTATTCGACCGGCTCCTCCACCGTGATGATGTTGACGTTGCGCTTCATCACCGTGTTGAGCACCGCGTACAGGGTCGTGGACTTGCCCGAGCCGGTCGGACCCGTCACCAGCACCATGCCGTGGGAGCGGTCCAGCACTTCGGTGAAGCGCGCCAGATCGGCCACCGACAAGCCCAGCTCGCTGATCGACTTCAGCGCGATCCCGGTATTGAGCAGGCGGATCACGACGCTTTCGCCCTCGATCGTCGGGATGATGCTCAGGCGCATGTCGACCATGTTGTTGCCGTCGCGGATGCGTGCCTGGCCATCCTGCGGCACCCGCCGTTCGGTGATGTCCATGCCGCCGACGATCTTGATCCGGCCGAGCAGGGCTGGCAGCAAGGCGCGGCTGAAGCGGCGGATCGGCACCAGTTGGCCATCGATGCGATAGATCAGTTCAACGTCGTGCTCGCCGGGTCGGATATGGATGTCCGACGCCCGCCGCCGCAGCGCACCGACGATGATCTGCCCGACCAGACGCACCACCGGGCGTTGCTCGGCCAGCGCACTGATCTGGGCGTGGGAAACCTCTGTCGGCTCGGCACGATCGGCGCCCAGTTGCTGAAAGGTGGCCTCGGTGACCGAGTCGCCGTAGTGCAGCAGCAGCGCCCGCTCCAGGTCCGCCGCCTCGGCCATTTCCACCTGCACCCGCTTGCCGGTCAGGAACTGGATCAGATGGATCGTCTCGACATCGCCAGGTGTTGCGGTGGCGACACGCAGGGCATTTCCGACCACGCCCAGTGGCAGGCAATGATTCTCGAGCGCCAACTCCGCCGGAATCTCGTCCAGCACCTCGCGCGTGACCACCGCGTTGGCCAGCGCCACAAACGGCAGGCCCAGCTTGTGTGCCAGGGCCCGCGCCTGGTTTTGATTCGGCAACATTACGCAACTATCTCGCATTGGCCGCGTTGCAGTCCACAGCCCCACCAGGGGCAGGCAGGGTATTGATCGCCATCGAGCTGAAGTCCGCAACTGCTGACGCAGGCCAAGTTACAACCGCGAGCCGGATATGGCTGTTCGGTGAAGTACCTATTGCGATTGGGGTGACCGGA
>DAIMJK010000028.1:0-16522 GCA_036722245.1 Lysobacterales bacterium | reverse complement strand
GGTGGGCCGTGAATCGGGGTGATGGAACGGTTGGGATAGAGCCGTTTTAGGTTTTGCACTTGCCCCTGCTTCGGCTCTGGCTCTGGCTCTGGCTCTGGCTCTAACGTAGAACGTAAAACGTAAAACAATCTTTTCTGAACCGGCCCCCGCCTGCACTTGTCATCCCGGCGGGGTCGACGCATGATCAATTGCATGCCACGCCTGCTCGCCGCCGTGATCTGTCTCGTCCTGCTGACACCGGTCCGCGCAGTGTCGGAAGCAGATGTCTTGGCCGTTGGGCCGGAAACAGGCGCGCCGACCTGGTCCGGACAACCATGGATCGATCGCTACGGTGCCGCCCAGCACGGCGCCAATCCGCTCAGCTTCGCGGTCCTGCCAACTGGCACGGGCGAAGTCTATGTCGCCAACGCCGAGGGCCTGTTACGTTACTACGGCGGGCGCTGGCGACTACTCGAACTCGGAGAGATGGATACCAGTCGATCGCTTGCGTTGACCGCCGATGGCGAGTTGCATGTGGGCGGCTACCACCGCTTCGGTCGGGTGCAGCGTGACGAGCGCGGTCAGTACAGGCTGGAAAGGCTGGATCAGCGGTTCTTTCCGGACCGGCGCGGCGCACCGTTGGGCGAGATCTGGGATATCCACAGTACGTCTGCGGGCGTCTACTACGGCGCTCGAGACGAGTTGCTGTTTCTGGCTGCCGACGGCGCCATCAACCGCTGGCAGCCCGAGAGTCCGATCGCCAAGAGCTTTCGACTGGGCGAGGAGATCTGGCTGCGCGAGGAAGGCGGCCGGCTCAGTCAGCTGGTGGACGACCAGTTGCTTGCCCGCTTGCAGGACGTACCCCGGCTGGTCGGTCTCTGGCGCAGCCCCTCTGGTGACCTGCGCCTGCTCACCGAGGACGGTGGTTTTCTGGGCCTGGTCAACGACGAACTGCGTCCTCTTGCCGCCACGGCTGAATCCCAACTGCAGACCGCCAGGCCATACGCCAGTCTCCATACGCAGGCAGGTGAGGTGCTGGTGGGCTGCCTGGACGGCACCGTGTACTGGTACGACGCCCAGTTGCGCCTGCGCTATCGCTGGGCAGTCAGTCGGTTTCCGATCCTGAACATGGCCCTCGATCACGAGGAGGGCCTGTGGATCGTCACCGAGGGAGAAATCCTGCGTCTGGACCTGCGCCCGCAGTGGCGCCATCTGGGCCCCGCAAGTGGCTATGGCGGCAGCCTGAACGTGGGCCTGAGTCTGCCCGGACTGACCTTGCTCGGCACCTCGGTCGGACTGTATGTCGATGAGGGCCGCGGCGCACTGCGGCAGGCGGCCCTGGGCGGCGAGGAAATCAGAGATTTGCTGGCCGATGGCACCAACGCACTGATCGCCGGCTCTGCCGGTATCCACCAATGGCATGACGGGGCGGTGCACAGCATCGTGGCCGATGCCAACGTTCTGTGGCTGCTGCGCTCGCGCCAGGACATGAATCTGGTGTACGCGGTCGAGGATGCCGGATTGATCATCATCGAGCGTGCGCAGGATCGATGGCGCGAGACCGCGCGCGTGATTGATCCAGCCTACCGCTTCAACTCGCTGGTCGAGGATCCGCAGATCCTGCAGCTGTGGGCCGGTCAGATCGACGATGATCCTTTCCGGATCAACCTGACCGAGGACGGTCGACGGATGCTCTCGGCCGAGCGGATCAGCGCCGGACTGGAGCGGCCTGACGGGACCGATAGCGTAATCGTGCGCCTGCAGGACGACATCCTTGCAGGAACGGTCAATGGCTTGCGACGCTGGACCGGCCAGCGCTTTCAACCGGCGGAGCTCGGCGAGCTGGATCGCCTGCTCGCCCCCCACCACGATGAGTTGTACATCGAGGAATGCAGCCCTGAATTGACCATGGCGGCGACCAGCCGCGTCCTGCTCGAGCACAGCAACGACATCTGGAGCGTGCTCCCGCTGCCCGGCAACCGGGCCGGCCGCGGGGTCGTGGCGATCAAGTGCGTCGACCACGCGAGTGCCCTGATCGCGTCGTGGAGCGGATTGAGCTGGTATCGGCACGCGCCCACCAGCGAGGATGCAGCGATGCTGACCGTTGCGCTGGAACAGGTCGTGCTGCAACGCGCCGGCGCGCCGGCGGAAGCCCTGCCGCTCGGGGGGCCGGCGCAGCCCTTGCCTCCAGCCGCGAACCTGACCCTCAGCTTTGCCCATCCGGCGCTCAGCGGCGGCTGGACCACGCAAAGCCGGTTGTGGCCGGTAGAGGACCAGTGGCTGACTCACGCCAGCTTTGGTGAGCGTCAGCTGACCACACTCAGCGCCGGGCGCTATGAACTGCAGCTCAGGGCGCGCGACAGCAGTCTGTTGACTACGCCTACGACCGCCTTTGCCTTCACTGTCAGCCCACCCTGGCATAGGCTGTGGTGGGTCCAGGGCATCGCCTTGCTGATCCTGCTGGCGCTGACCTGGGCTCTGGCGCGCTGGCGCCTGCATGCCCTGGAACAACGCAATCGCCAGCTGGAGACCACCATCAACGAGCGCACCCAGAGTCTGTGGCAACGCACGGCGGAGCTGGAATCGGCCAATCATCGACTTGCCGCGCTGGCCGATCAGGACGGTCTGACGGCAGTGGCCAATCGGCGCCGGCTGGATCACGAGTTGCGTCAGGCCTTCGACGCCAGCTTGCAGGGTGATCGCCCGCTCAGCCTGCTGATGATCGATCTGGACAACTTCAAGCAGTACAACGACAGCCATGGCCATCAGAGCGGCGATGAGCGCTTGCGCTCGACAGCCCAGTTGCTGCAGCAGACACTGCGCTGGCCGCGCGCCCTGCTCGCCCGCTATGGCGGCGAGGAGTTTGTCGCGATCCTGCCGGATGCACCGCTCGAAGACGCCCGCGCGGTGGCCGAGCAACTGCTGGCGGCGACTCGCGCCACGGTCGACCCGCACGCACGCCAGACCGTGAGCATCGGTCTGGCCGAACGGCGCACCGATGGCGCGGCCAGTCCGGAGGCCTTGCTTGCGATGGCCGACCGGGCCCTGTATGCCGCCAAGGACGCCGGTCGCGACCGGATCGCGATCCATCGCGACGGCACTACCCCTCACCCGCCCGGAGCAAGCCCATGAGCCACGAACCGTACCAGGCAGCGGCATTCCGCCGACTCCTCGCCCATTTGCAGTCCCGCCACGACGTCCAGAACATGGACCTGATGAATCTCGCCGGCTTCTGTCGCAACTGCCTCGCCGAGTGGTATCGCGAAGCGGCCGCCGCCGACGGTCTGCCAATGGACAAGCAAACCGCGCGAACCCTGATCTACGGGATGCCGCCGGAGGAATGGAAAGCGCGCTACCAGACCCCGGCAAGCGCTGACCAGCTCAAGCACTTCGAGGAGCTGAGCAAGACGGGCGCCGAGGAATAGCCGAAAAGCGGCGGGCGCACTCAGGACTGGCTGGATTCGGGCGATGGCTTGCCCGCGCGCCTGACCGAGGATCTGGCTGCGGGCTTGGCCGTGCGCTTTGCCGTGCGCTTGCCCACGGACTTGGTCACGGGCTCGGCCGCGGGCCTGGTTGCGGGCTTGGGCACGTCCTCGTCGCAAGCTATGTCAGTTGCGCAGAGCTGCGCCAACGCACGGCGCAGGCTGTCGACGATCGCCTCGCGTTCCAGCGGCGGGGTCTGGCGGGCGTCGAAATGGATGCTGCGCAGGTCAAAACCCTCATCATGTTCAAGCAGCATCGGGTTGGTCTGTGACAGCACCTCCTCGCGCCGACCGATCACCTCGAAGGTCTCGATTGGATGGGCGACGCCCTTGACCCGGATGCTGCCCATGCTGCGGACATCGACCAGCTCACGGACCAGCGCATTGGTGCTCCCACTGATGAGAATGCCGCCGGGGCTGCACTGGTGCTCGAGTCGACTGGCGACGTTCACATTGCCTCCGACGATGGTGTAGTCCACCCGCGAGGAAGAACCGAAATTGCCCACCGTGCAATAGCCCGAATTGATCCCGACCCGGATCCGCAGGCGATGGTTGGAGCCCACCTTGCGCCAGCGTTCTTCCAGCGCGCTGAGACTGGACTGCATTTCCAGCGCCATGCAGACACAGCGCCGCGCACCATCGACCGGGTCTGCCAGGTCCTCATCACCAAAGTAGATCATCACTGCGTCACCAATGAACTTGTCGATGGTGCCGCCCCATTTGTCGCAGATCTTGGCCATCTCGTCGAGATAGCTGTTGAGCATCTGCGAAAGGATCTCCGGCTCCACCGTATCGGTCAGTTCGGTGAAGCCGACGATGTCGGAAAAGAACACGGTCAGGTTGCGCCGTTGATGCGAGCCGGCGGCGACCTCGGCGGTGCCGCCGATGATGCGCTGGAACAACTGTCCGGACAGATAGCGACGCATCAGCTCGATCATCGAGGAGATGCGGTCGTTGCTACGGGAAAGCTCGTTCTCCAGACCGGTGCTGTGCTCCACCACCGCGCCATGCATCATCGCCAGATCATCGATGTCCTGGATCAGTCCCCGTGCCAGGCCAACCAGTGCATCCAGATCAGCGCTCAGCTCGACATGCGCCGCCGCCCGCTCCGGCAGGCTCGCCAGCAGGCGTTCCAGCTCGGCACGGTCGCTATCGGACAGACTGACGGGTGACTCGAACATGGCTACTCCAGCACCAGTTCCAGTCCCGGCATGAAGCGCGTCATGTTGCCCAGCGACTTGCCCTGCCAGGCCACGTCCTTGCTGCCGATCACCAGCATCTGCACATTGCCCAGCCGACGGGCCTTGATCACCAGCTGATAGAGCATGTTGATGCCGGAACTGTTGAGGAACTGCAGCTCGCGCAGATCCCAGCGACACTGGCCGCCGGCGCTGCGGGTGATCGCGTCATCCAGCAATTGCTGGATCGGCTGGTACTCATCGGCCCCATTCAGCCGCAAGGTCCCGCTCAAGGTCACGACATTCGCACCCTCGTCAGCGGCCACCCGGTAGTCGGCACTTTTCACTTCCATCATCGTTCCCCAAACATGGCGCTTGCATTGAGCGGCCATCTGGCCATCGTATCAATCCGGCATGCCGCATCTTCAAGCGCCTGAAACCGCCAACCCAGACGGGCTCCGTAATCGGTCATCATCGTCAGCAGACCCAGTCCCGAGCCAGCCGACGGTCCTTCCATCGCGTTGCGCTCGACCCGTTCGATGAACAGGCTGAGCGGGTCTCCCGCGGCTATCTCCTCGACCAGGCCCCGATAGCGGTCAGCCGAGTCGGTCGGTGCGGCGCTGGCCACCAGCAGGATCAACTCATCACCGACAACGCCGGCACTGATTTCGATCTGCCCCCCCTGACCGAACTTCACCGCATTCTCGATCAGTTCGTTGACAGCGTAGGCCAGAAAGGCACCGCCTTCGGCCTGGACCTGCTGGCTCACCACCTTCAGATAGCTCGCGAAATAGCTCGCCACATAGTCCGCCAGCCGGCCGGCATGGGACCAGCGCCGCGACCAGCCACTGTGAATGGCGATCCACAGCATCGACTGCTCGGTCGTCAGGCTGTCCCAATCACCGACACAGCGGCCAGTCATGGCTGCAACTCCAGATTGAGTCTGAGTCGATCGCCAGCCTGGGCGGTCCCACTGAGCGCCCCGAACTCCGCCGCCAGCCAGTACAACCCCAACATCGGGTCGTTGGGCGCCGACTCGGACGCTGCCTCCACACTGCGCAGCAGCAGACCGCGCGCCACATCCGCCTGCAAGTCATCGAGCAGCTCGACCAGTTCCGCCGACTGGTTGGCAGCCAGCGGCAAGGTCAGGCTCAGCCGCAAGCTGTCGCCTTCCTCGACCACTTCCAGGCTCATTTCACCGGCCTGATTGTACTCGGTCGAGCGATAGGCCCATTCGAGCATCTCGTTCAGCGCGGTCGACAGCAGGTCGACTGCGAGCCGGACATTGCCATGCGCATTCGCCGTCACCTGGGCAAACAGGTCGGCGGTAGAGCCGCAGTGGGCGAACTCGTCCCGGAAGGGACCGAGTGCGTAGCGTCCGGAGATGATCGGTCTGGCGGTCACCCTCGTCTCCTCTAGCGGACCTGATAGCGAGTCAGCGCGAATGAGAAATAGACCACGCCGGCGAACATGATGACGTACGGCAACCCGTCCGAGCCGAACATGTCCATGCTGATCCCGATCAGCAGGATACCTATCATGCCACCAATGTTGTCCATGATCGAAAAGGCCGCGTTGGCGCCGATCAGGCTTGAGCCGGTGAAGCGATCGGCTGTCATGGCCAGGCAGACGCTGAACAAGCCACCGATCACCCCACCCCACAGGAACAACAGGCCCCAGGCGATCTGCGGGGTGTAGATGGCGATCGGCAGATAGGCGGCGCAGACCAGACTGAGCAGCACCAGCACCATCATCACGTAGCGGCGATCGAAAAAGTCCGAGATCCAGGCGATAGGGATCTCCAGCAGGATCGAGCCGAGCATGAAGGCGGTCAGCAGCAATGAAGCGTCGGTGATGCTGAGCTGGTTGCTCAATCCGTACAAGGTGATGAAGGATTGCACGCCGAGGATCGACACGCCGCTGACCGCCACCGCGAACATGATCGCCGGTGCCAGCTTGACCGACTGGATGATGTTGCTGCTCTCGCGCGGGCGGAACTTGGGAATCAGGAAGCCACCGAGCAGGGTGGGCACTCCGGCGAGGATCGTGATGAAGGCCGACACCAGCATCTGCACCTGGGTCATTGGATAGACCTCGTCCGGCCGGGTCAGGCCCAGATAGCGTGAAACGTTCGCGTCTATCGCCGGCACCAGGCTGCGCACGAAGGGCTCCACATAGTCGATCAGCTGCAGCACCAGAGGTCCGCAGGCCAGACCGAGCGAAATGGCGGTGCCGAACAGCGCCATCGACAGGCCGCGCGAGCGCCGGAAGGGCAAGCTGTTGATCCACGTCTGGAGCAGGATCTGGTTGAGGAAATTACCGATGCCGTGGACGAATACCAGCAGCAACCAGGCCCAGACTTCGGTGAAATAGGCCAGCAGGATCAACGGCGGGAACCGGAACAGCGTCGACAGGGCCAGTCCGCTGCGCAGGCTCATGAAGCGCAGCATCTTTCCCAGGCCAAAGGAAATCGCGAACACCGACAGGAACTCGATCGCCATGACGATGCCCACCACGGTATTGCTGGCCCCATAGGACTCCAGCGCCACCGGGAAGATCACCGCATTCATGCCCACCGAGACCGACAGCAGGAAGGTGGCGGTCACGATCAGGACCACCGCCAGCACTCTTTGCCCCGGCGTCAACGGTTTAGTCGTTACCAGTGTCGTCACCGCTAATACCCCTCGTTGTCATCCACGATGTGCCCGTACCGGCGCGATGCGTAGAGCCGCTGTCCGGCTCAGGTCTGCTGGTGGAGCCGGTTGCTCATCGCAGGCGCTCGCAGCTCGATGGCCCGCTGGTAGAGCTTGAAGCGCCGCTCGTTGACGATCCGGATGAAGTTGCGCAGGAACCAGATCATCGATGCGGTAATGAAGGCGACGAAGAAACCGGTCACCATCGCGCGGACGGTGGCACGCTTGATCGGCTCCAGGCGCAGGAAATACTCCGGTGACTGGATATCCAGGCCAAGCACGCCGTAGAACTCGCCCGCGGCGTCCCTGAGTGGAACGTATCCGCTGATGCAACCGTCCTTGCACCACTGGTCAAAGTAGAAATCGGTCGACACCACCGTGGTCTGCTCACGCAGGGCAGTCATGATCTCGGGATTCTGCTGCGCTTCGGTGTACTCCTCCATCACCGCCACGCTGGTGTCCTCGACCGTCGGGTCGGTCGGCGTCGGGGTCACGTCATAGATGAAGTAGACCTTGCCATCGTCACCGAGTATCGCGGTGTACAGATAGGTGATCTGCGGATCGGCCTGCTTGGCCGCGATCAACGGCGCAATGGCCGCCTGGTAGGCCGGCGTGTACTCGTCCTCGGCAGTCTTGAACTGGCGATGCTGTTCTGGATCGATCAGCGTACGAACGACCGAAGCGGTACGCAACAGGGACTGCTGGATCTCGCTCTTTTGCGCATCGATGGCACGGGCGTAGATGAAATAGGTGGTGAAGAAGATCGCCAGAAACACCACCAGCCCGACCGCGAGCGCCTCGCGTAGCGGGCGGATCTGGTAGCTCACCGGCTTGAGATCTTCGAATGGGCTTTGCGCTGGATTCATCGGGCTCTCCATCGACTCAGGGTGATGCCGAATGCGACCGGGTACTCTCACGCACGACATCCTGCGCCGCGGCCATGCGACGCAGGCGGGCGCCAATCCGTTCCAGACTGGCACCCGGCCTGGGGTGCTCGATGGTGCCGAACAGCCAGTCCCAGAAGCACACCATCAACCCGAAGTTTCGATTGAGATTGACATGATGGTGCAGATGGAAGTCACCCCATGCGAACCAGTGGGTGAGCTTTCCCTGCAGGCGCGGGTTGTGATCGAGCACGCTTTCACTGAGGAACACCTCATACAGATAGTGGAACACCAGCAAGGGAATACCATACTCGGGCCAGACCCACGCAATGACCAGCAGCGGCAAGGTCATCACCAGCACCACATCGAGCGACAGGCGCCAACCGCCCAGCCAGAACAGGTACTGACCGAACTGCGGCCAGCTGGGATGCGAATCCTGGCGCAGGTAAGGCTCGGCATGATGCGGCCGGTGTATCCACCAAAGCGGGTTTCGACGGTGATGGATGTGCGAGAAGCGATGCAACCAGTAGATCACGAAGGTCCACAAGGCAAAACAGCTGAACAGCCCCAACAAATAGCTCAACCAGGCCAGGCCAGAGATCTCGCTCATACGACCGACACCACAGCGGCGGCCCGCAGGGAAGCGGACCGCGCAGCGTGGCCAGAGACCTGTTCAATGAGCATCGTTCGCACCAGACCCAAAACCATCACCCTAGCCCCCTCCGCCCTATTGTGGCTTCTGAAACTGCCGATGAACAGGGCGCAATGGCAACCTTTGATGCCCGAAGGCAGTTCCGGGCAGTCCATGTGACCACACCACCGAGCTGGGGAACCGACCGGGGATAGACGCTAAGATCGGGTTCACAGGCCCGCATGGTTGGAGGGAGACGAATGGATCTGGACTGGCTGAAGCTCTGGCTGGAGGGCTATCCGTGGGTGCTGACCCTGGCCAGCCTGGGCGCGCTGCTGCTGGCCTGCTGGCTGATCGACCGGGTCGTCCGCAAGTGGGCCCTGAGGGTCATGGGCCACCTTGCCGCGCGCACCCGCACGCGCTGGGACGACATGCTCTACAACGAGGGCGTCTTCAGCTATCTGACCCACATGGTGCCAGCGGCGATTGCGCAACTGATGCTGCCGTTGATTCCGTACCTGCCTGATGATCTGGTCACGGTTGGCCGCAACGTGCTGACCGGCTACATGATCCTGATGGCGGCGATGGCCGGCAGCGCCGCCCTGTCCGCCTGCCTGCTGATCTACCAGAGCTCTGCTGAGGGCCGCGAGTCGCGGCCGGTCAAGGGTTATGTCCAGCTGGCGAAGATCATCCTGTTCCTGATCTCCGGTGTGTTGATCGTGTCGGTGTTGATCGATCGTTCGCCACTGTTGCTGTTGAGCGGCCTGGGCGCAATGACCGCAGTGCTGCTGCTGGTCTTCAAGGACACCCTGTTGTCGTTGGTCGCCAGCGTGCAGATCGCCTCCAACGACATGGTCCGGGTGGGTGACTGGATCGAGATGCCGTTGCTCTCGGCCGACGGCGATGTCATCGACATCGCGCTGCACACGGTCAAGGTGCAGAACTGGGACAAGACCATCACGACCATCCCGACCCACCGCATGATCAGCGACTCCTTCCGCAACTGGCGCGGCATGAGCGAGTCCGGCGGCCGCCGGATCAAACGCGCGCTGTACATCGATCTGGCCAGCGTGCGGTTCCTGCGCCCGGATGAAATCGCCGCGATGGAGAGACTGCAACTGCTCAAGGCCTATCTCGCGCACAAGCGTGAAGAACTGGCGGCCTGGAACGCGACCCACAGCGACGGCCTGCCCGAGAACGGTCGCCGACTGACCAATATCGGCACCTTTCGCGCCTATGCCCAGGCCTACATCGAGGCACATCCGGAGGTTCATCAGGACATGACGCGAATGGTTCGAGCGCTCGATCCGGGCCCACAGGGCCAGCCGATAGAGATCTACTGCTTCAGCGCGAACACCAAGTGGGGCGAGCACGAGCGTATCAAGGGCGACATCTTCGACCATATGATCGCGATGTTGCCGAGCTTCGGCCTGCGCCTGTACCAGCAGCCGGCCGGACACGACTTCGAGCAGCTGCAGGCGGCCTTGGGCACTGGAGCGGTTCCCGCTGATGCTGCGATGGAGGCGCCTTCCGAGGGCCCAGGGCGCCGGGCCCCGGGCCCGGTCGGGAACCAGACTTGAGGCGAGTTCGAGACTGCGCCGTTGTGGCGCCAGACCTGCTGGGTCCTGGGCCCCGAGCCCGCCCTGCGCCCTGTATCGCCACGCAGAGCGTCTGAAACACACCACTGCACTCGACTTTGCCGCCGCAGCGCTAGTCTTCCGCCTGGAGACTCAATATAGTCTGTCCTCATGACGCTACCGGCCCCACTCCAGCAAGAGATCGACGCCCTCGTGCAGCGGGTCGAGCTGTTGCGTTCCGAAGCCGCCGAGTTGCGGCGGGAGATTGCAGGCCTGCGTAGTGAACAGGCCCGTCTGAGCGAGGAAAAGGCGGGGCTGCTGGCCAAGAGCGAACAGGCACGCAGTCGGGTCGAAGCCATGATTTCGCGCTTGCGCGCTCTGGAGCAGGCGCCGTGACCGAGGCCCAGCGCAGCCCGGTACCCTTGCGCATACTTGACCGCGAATACCTGGTCGCATGTACCGTGGAAGAAAAGGCCGGGTTGCTCCAGGCTGCCCAACTGGTCGACGAGAAGATGCGCGAGGTCCGCTCCCAGGCCAGGACGCTGGGTCTGGACCGGCTCGCCGTGATGACCGCGCTGACGATCGCCCATGAGTCGATCACTCAGCAGCAGGCGCTCGGTGGACTGACCGACCGACTGCGCGAACTGAACCGCCGCTTTGCGGAGGATCAGCGGGCCGTTGGATGCCCCGAAACATCAGATTGAATCGCAGCCCCAGCACCGATCGTAGCCTTACGTTCAGGATCCGCTGGAGTATGATGTACGGGCGCCCTCTGGGGTGTTCGACAGTGCGTCCTTCAAATACCTTGTCCCTATTGCACGACTTCGGGAAGTCCACCGCGCCGTGTATGAGCAGGTCCGCTTCGCAGCGGAACGCCTTTAGCGGCCATCGGGACCTCCCACCTGATCCCTGGGATCAAGGTCGTCTGACGTACATCGGCACTCATGGAGGGCCCTTTTTTGTCTGACCAGCTCTCACCCGCGCCCTTGCAACGGAGCGAGGTGGAGGGCCTGCGCGGTCACTATCGGCGCGCGCGCCTGGCGCTGAGCCGAGCCGAGCGGGAGCGGGCGGCGCTCGCCGCGGTGGCGCGGCTGGAGCAACTGCTGGATCAGCACGGCGCGACCGAGGTCGGGGCATACGTAGCGGTCGCCAGCGAATTCGATCCCGCGCCCTGGGTCACATGCGCGCTCGCCCGCGGCGTCCGAATCTGGCTGCCCTGCGTTGTCGCGGCTGACCAGCCGCTGCAGTTCCGCCCCCACCCGACCGATCCTGCGCGTATGCAGGCGAACCGATACCGGATCCCCGAGCCTGTCGATGGGCCCATGTGTTCAGCGCGCGAACTGGACGCCTTGCTTTTGCCGTTGCTCGCCTTCGATCGCTACGGCACCCGGCTGGGCGCGGGTGGTGGCTATTACGACCGGACTCTGGCCGAATGCGGCCCGCAACAGCCGCTGCGGATCGGGCTGGGTTACGCCTGCCAGGAGGCGCCACGGTTACTGCGGCAGCCCTGGGATCAGGCTTTGCACCACGTCGTCACCGAGAAGGAGCTCATCACATGTCCGCCGATCTGATCTTCCCCACCGGCCGCGATAACGGAGGCAACGATGCCCGCTGAGCGCCACTGGCTGGTCAAGACCGAGCCGGACGTATTCTCGATCGACGATCTGGCCAGGCGTGGTCGCGAGCCCTGGGATGGGGTACGCAACTACCAGGCGCGCAACATGCTGCGCGACGAGATGCGACGCGGTGACCCGGTGCTGATCTATCACTCCAGCTGCGCCGTCCCGGCTGCCGTCGGCTTGGCGCGGGTGGATTCCGAAGCTGAACCCGACCCCAGCCAGTTCGATCCGACCAGCGACTATTTCGATCCAGCCAGCGCCGCCGATGCGCCGCGCTGGTGGCTGCGCCAACTGGCCTTCGTGGAAGCCTTCCCCAGCCCGGTGACACTGCGCGAAATGAAGCAGTGGCAGGATACGGATGAGTTCCAGTTGCTGCGCCGTGGCAACCGCTTGTCGGTGCTGCCGGTGCCCGTGACTGCCTACGGCCGGATCCTCAAGACCGGACGCACTGCCAGGGAGGCCAGCACATGAGCAGCATTGACGGCAAACGCGCCAGCGCCAAACGCGCCCTGGCGGAGATCGAGGAAGGCAGCATCCTCGGCGTGGGGACCGGCTCGACCGTTGACCTGCTGATCGAGTTGCTCGCCGAGCAACGCCATCTGATCGAAGGGGCGGTATCCAGCTCGACCCGCTCGACCGAGCGCCTGCGCGAACTGGGTATCCCGGTGCTCGACCTGAACGCAGTCGGGCCGCTGCCGCTGTATATCGACGGCGCCGACGAGTGTGACCGCCAGGGTCGCTTGATCAAGGGCGGCGGCGCGGCATTGACGCGCGAGAAAATCGTCGCCAGCGCGAGCGAGCGCTTCGTCTGCATCATCGACCAGAGCAAGGAAGTGACCCGGCTGGGCCGCTTTCCACTGCCGCTGGAAGTCATCCCGATGGCCCGCAGCCTGGTCGGCCGGGCCGTGGTCAGACTCGGCGGCGTGCCGGTCTGGCGCGAGGGCATCGTCACTGACAACGGTCACTGGATCCTCGACGTGCTCGGCCTGGACTATTCCGACCCGGACCAACTCGAAGCCGAGCTCAACCAGATCCCCGGACTGGTCGCCAATGGCCTGTTCTGCCAGCGGCGAGCCGATCTGGTGGTGACTGATGGGGTGGCGAGAGTACCCAAGAGCGAGGGCCCAGGGCCCAGGGCATAGGGCCCAGCGCAAATTGCCAAGGGTCAAGAGCCGGACTTGAGGCGAGATCGAACGCGATGGTTGGTAGCTCACACACTTGCCTGGCTCTTTACTGGGCCCTGGGCCATGGGCCCTGGGCCCTCGCTCTCAAGGTCTTGCCGGCTCCACCGACACACGGATGCGCAGGCGTTCGCCGGGGTCGTAGTTCAGCCGTGACATGTAGACGTCGCCGCGGTAGCGGTACTCGACGTCGTAGCCGGTGAGGTGGCGTTCTTCGCGATAGTCTTCAACCAGACGACACTCGGTCCGCTGCTCGGTGTAGACCCGCTCGGGATTGCTGGCGGCGTCAACCTCGCGTCCGATCGCACCGCCGGCCACTGCACCAGCTACGGTAGCGGCCTTGCGTCCGCTGCCCGATCCGACCTGATTGCCCAGCGCGCCACCGATGATCGCGCCGACGATCGTGCCGGCGGCGGTGTTGTCATAGCGGGTGGAGCCACGCACCTCGGTGGCATAGCACTCCTCCCGTGGGGCGCGGACGCGGGAGACCGCGTAGACCGGGTCAACCCGCAGCACATCGGCATAGGCGTAGGCCACGTTCTCGATACTCGGTCCCGGCCCGGCATCGCGGCGACGGTCATTGGGGTCGTACTGCGCCAACGCCGACACCGGCAGTGCGATGGCAATCAGCATGGAGCAGAGCCGAATACGCATTCCTCGTTCCACCCTGACAACGGACGTTGAGGGTATTACAACATCTTGGGGCTGAATTGGGTCTGTACTAAGGGCAGGGCTGAGTTCTGAGTGCGAGGCCAAAGAAGGGCCCAGGGCTCAGGGCCCAGGGCTCAGGGCCCAGGGCCCGGCAAAGTCAAGAGCCGATCAAGGCCAGCCAAACTGAGCGGTAGCCTCCATGCTCGCCTCAAGTGCGCTCTGGACTGGGCCCTGGGCCCTGAGTCCTGGGCCCTCAGGCCTTGCAGGTGCCTCAACACATCAGTTTGACTCGCACCCGGCCCTACCCCTGGGCCCTGCTCCCGAGACAATCCCGCTAAACTAACGGGCTCCCCGCCGCCCCTTGGGACCCGCATGGATCTGCGTCTGCACAATTCCTGGTCGCGCTCGCTGGAGCTGTTCTCGCCCGCCGATCCGAATCGGGTCACGATGTATGTCTGCGGGCCGACGGTCTACAACTATGCCCATATTGGCAATGCCCGGCCGCCGGTGGTGTTCGGCTTGCTTGCAGATCTGTTGCGACGCTTCTATCCGGGCGTGGTCTATGCACGCAACATCACCGACGTCGACGACCGCATCAACCAGGCATCGATCGAGTCAGGTGAACCGATTTCGACGATCTCCCGGCGCTATTCGGAGGCCTATCACGCCGACATGGCGGCGCTCGGTGCGAGCAAGCCTGACGTGCAGCCACGCGCGACCGAGCACATCGAGCAGATCCTTCGCATGTGCGAGCGCTTGATCGGCAGCGGCCACGCCTACGAGGCCAGTGGCCACGTGCTGTTCGACGTCAGCAGCTTTCCGGACTACGGGCGCCTGTCCGGCCGCTCGGTCGACGAGATGATCGCCGGCGCGCGGGTCGAGATCGCGCCCTACAAGCGCAATGCGGCCGATTTCGTGTTGTGGAAGCCCTCCAGCGACGAACTGCCCGGTTGGCCCAGCCCGTGGGGGCGTGGCCGGCCAGGTTGGCACATCGAATGCTCGGCGATGGCCGAGACGCACCTGGGCGAGACCATCGACATCCATGCCGGTGGGGTCGATCTGCTGTTCCCGCATCACGAGAACGAGGTGGCGCAGAGCACCTGCGCTCATGCTGGCAAGACCTTTGCGCGCTATTGGGTCCACAACGGTTTCGTGACGGTGGAAGGTCGCAAGATGTCCAAGTCGATCGGCAATGTGCTGCTGGTCAACGACCTGCGCACCGAGCACGATCCCGAGTCCCTGCGCTTCCTGCTGCTGAACGCGCACTATCGGCAGCCGATGGACTGGTCCGAGGGCGCGCTGACGCAGATCCGCAGCACTCTGGATCGGCTCTATGGCGCGTTGCGCGACGCGCCGGTGGAGCTGCTCGCCGCCGATCCGGGCGATCCACCCGAAGAACTGTTGGCCGCGCTGTGCGAGGACCTGAACACGCCGCAGGCACTCGCGCTGCTGTCGCAGTACGGTCACGAGGTCTATCGCGCCGACGGCCCCGCCGCGCAGCAGACGGCTCAGCGCCGCCTGCTCGCCGCCGGCCGCATGCTGGGTCTGCTTGGCCAATCGCCGCAGGCATGGTTCCAGGGCGCCGCCGGCGCAATCGACAGCGCCCGCATAGAGGCCTTGCTGGCCGAACGGCAGGCGGCCAAGACGGCGCGTGATTTCGCCCGCGCCGATGCGATTCGGCAACAACTGACCGCCGAGGGCATCCAGATCGAGGACACCCCGGCAGGGCCGCGCTGGCGGCTCGACGGGAAGCTCGGCGCATGAGCGCGGCGGATCGGGCCGACGCCGAAGCCGCGCAGCGCGAGATCATCGACAACTTCGCGCTGCTGCAGGACTGGAGCGAGCGCTACCAGTATCTGATCGATCTGGGCAAGCAGCTCGAGCCGCTGGCGGAGACCGAGCGCAGCGAGCAGAATCTGCTTCATGGCTGCCAGTCGCAGGTCTGGGTGGTCGCCGGCGGGGATGCCGAGCGGATGCGTTTTCGCGCCAACTCGGACGCGGCGATCGTGTCCGGGCTGATCGCTCTGATGCTCAAGGTCTACGATGGCCGCAGCGCCGACACTGTGCTCAATCTGGCGCCGGACTTCGTTCAGGCAATCGGCCTGGACCGGCATCTGAGCTCGACCCGCAACAACGGCCTGGCCGCGTTGTATGGCCGGCTACGGGCAGAAGCGGCGCACGCCTCAGGGTCCGCGCAACCATAACTTCCTGCATTCGCGCGCTCCTGGATCACGCCAGCGGCATTGGCCATTGCTGGAGCGTTGCACCAAGCCAACGTGGCGAGGGTTCATGAGACAAGGGTAGAGCAGAGGCCTCCGACCTGATCAGTCGCCCATCAGCCGCTGGCGATGTTCCCAACGCTCCTGGGCATCCAGACACAGACTGGCGATGGGGCGTGCTTCCAGCCGATCGATACCGATCTCTTCGTCGGTCTCCTCACAAAATCCGTAGCGGCCATCCTCGATCCGCTTGAGCGCCTTGTCGATCTTGCCGATCAGCTTGCGATAGCGGTCGCGGGTGCGCAGTTCGAGCGAGTTCTCGGTCTCGCGGGTGGCGCGCTCGGCTTCGTCGCCGACATCACGTACTTCCTCGCGCAGGTTGTCGATGGTCTGCTGCGACTCTTCCACCAGTTCATGGCGCCAGATCA